>JBOFUS010000070.1:0-6380 GCA_051652685.1 Beijerinckiaceae bacterium | reverse complement strand
CTGCTTGCCAGACCGGGCGCAGCAGCCGAAGCCGTTGCATACGCTGCCAACCATGGACTGCGGCCGGAAGCGCTCGACGCGATCATCGCGCGCGAGGGTCTGATCCGCCTCGCTGCCAACGGGGGGCACGTGCTGATCGGCGGGCCGGTCCTGCTGACGGTGCTTCGCCAGATGCGCGAGGCGCTGGCCGCCCATCACGCCCTGCAGGCCGATCAACCGGGGCTGACGCAGGCGCGGTTGCGCCTCGCGCTGCTACAGCGTTTCGAGGCCAGTGCCTTCGCGGTACTTGTCGCCCATGCGTTGCGGCGCGGCGAAATCGAGGCGGCTGGCGGATATCTCCGCTTGCCCGGCCATGCGCCGCGCCTCTCGCGCGAGCACGAGGCTTTGTGGCAGGATATTGCCCCGCAGCTATGCGTTGAACCCTTTAAGCCGCCGCGCGTGACCAAGCTCGCGCTGCTGCTTCGCCGTCGCGAAGAGAGCATTCGCGGGCTGCTGAAGCGTATGGCGAAGCGCGGCGAGGTCTTCGAAGTCGCGCCCGATCACTTTCTCTCAGCCGAAGCGGTCCGCGATCTGGAAATCGCGGCCGGTGCCACAGCCCGCACAACGTCTGACGGCTGGTTCGGCGCGGCCGCTTACCGGGACCGCATCGGCGGCGGACGCAAGATGGCGATCCTGATCCTTGAGTTCATGGACCGGCGCGGCACCACCAGCCGCCGGGGCGATCTCCGGCGCATGAAGGCAGGCCTCTAGAACAGTCCCTGCACCAGCCCTGCGTCATCCAGCGTGATCCGCTCGGCTGATGGCACGCTGGGCAGGCCTGGCATCGTCATGATGTCCCCGCAGATCGCCACCACGAAACCCGCTCCCGCCGAAAGCCGCGCCTCGCGCACCGGCACGATATGCCCCGTCGGCGCGCCGAGCGCGGTCGGATCAGCGGAGAAAGAATACTGCGTCTTCGCCATGCAGACGGGCAGATGGCCGTAGCCCATCGCCTCAAAGCCGGCGAGTTGCTCGCGTGCGGCAGGCGTGATGTCGACGCTGGCTGCGCCATAGATGCTGGTTGCCACGGTCTCGATCTTGGCCGCGAGCGACAGTTCATCCGTGTAGAGCGTGCGGAAATCCGCCTTGCCTTCGTCACAGAGCGCCACGACAGCACGGGCGAGATCGGCCGCGCCCGGCCCACCTTCGGCCCAGTGGCGACACAGAACGGCTTCCACGCCCTCGCCGGCGACGAGGGATTGCAGTGCTTCAACCTCGGCCGCCGTGTCGCTGGTGAAATGGTTCACCGCGACCACGACCGGCACGCCGAAGCCCTGCACATTGCGGATATGGCGCTGGAGATTGACGAAGCCGCGCGTCAATGCCGCGACATCTTCCTGTCCCAGCGCCGTCCTGGCAACGCCGCCGTTCATCTTGAGCGCGCGGATGGTGGCGACGATGACGGCGGCAGCTGGCTTCAGACCCGCCTGCCGGCACTTGATGTTCATGAACTTCTCGGCACCCAGATCCGCGCCGAAACCGGCCTCTGTCACCACGTAGTCGCCAAGCTTCAGCGCCGCGCGCGTCGCAATGACGGAGTTGCAGCCATGCGCGATATTGGCAAAGGGGCCGCCGTGGACCAGCGCCGGGTTGTTCTCGATGGTTTGCACGAGGTTAGGCAGCATCGCGTCCTTCAGCAGCACCGCCATGGCACCATCCGCCTTGAGATCGCGGGCGCGGACAGGGGATTTGTCGCGCCGGTAGGCCACGATGATGTCGCCGAGCCGGCGTTCCAGATCGACCGCGTCCGAGGCAAGACACAGGATCGCCATAACCTCCGACGCCACCGTGATGTCAAAGCCGGCCTCACGCGGGTAGCCGTTCTTCACGCCACCGAGACCCACAGTGATCTGGCGCAGCGCCCGGTCGTTCATGTCCATCACCCGCCGCCAGACGACACGGCGCGTATCGATGCCAAGCGTGTTGCCCCAGTAGACATGGTTGTCGAGCATCGCGGACAGCAGGTTGTGCGCGGCGGTGATGGCGTGGAAATCGCCAGTGAAATGGAGGTTGATGTCCTCCATCGGCACGATCTGCGCGCGGCCGCCGCCGGCTGCCCCCCCCTTCACGCCGAAGCAGGGGCCGAGCGATGGCTCGCGCAGGCAGACGACGGCCTTCCGGCCGATATGGTTCAGCGCATCGCCAAGGCCGACGGTTGTCGTGGTCTTGCCCTCGCCGGCGGGCGTCGGATTGACGGCGGTGACGAGGATGAGCTTGCCATCGGGCCTATCCTTGAGACTGTTCAGAAACGCCAACTCGACCTTCGCCTTGTCGCGGCCGTAGGGGATAAGGCTTTCGTCAGGAATGCCGAGTTTGGCGGCAACGGCTGTGATAGGGAGTTTCTTTGCCGCGCGGGCGATCTCGATGTCGGTGAGCAATGGTTTGTCCTGCTACTTCTGCCGGCGGAGGGAGAGTTTTCCCATGCGGAGATAGTGAAAAGCAGGCCCTGCGGCCAGTGGCGATCCACAAGGTTTGTTGCTGCACTGCGACATCGCCGCGCGGCCGGGCGCTTGCCAGCGCGCGGGCGAGGCTTATCCTGTCCCGCATTGTCCTACGTTCGAGGTTCCATTGCGCGACCACATCTCTTTCATCTTCAGGGGCGAGCGCCGGGAACTGAAGGGTTTCCCGCCGGTCCGCACGCTGCTTGACTGGCTGCGTGAGGACGAGCGCGTCACCGGCACGAAGGAGGGGTGCAACGAGGGCGATTGCGGTGCCTGCACGGTGGTGCTGGTGCGGCTTGAGGGCGAGCGGCTGGTGCATCGCCCCGTCAACGCCTGCATCACGTTTCTCGGCATGATCGATGGTGCGGAGGTGTTGACCATCGAGGATCTTAAGAAAGATGGCCGCCTTCACCCGATCCAGCAGGCGATGGTCGATCATCATGGCTCGCAATGCGGCTTCTGCACACCGGGCATCGTCATGGCGCTGTTTGCTCTCGGCAAGGAAGAGGGGCCGGTCACGCGCGAGCGGATCAACGACCAGCTCGCCGGCAACCTGTGCCGTTGCACCGGGTATCGACCGATTGTCGATGCGGCGATGGTGAGTTTGAACGATGTTCAACCGGACCATCCTGATCGGCAGGACGAGGAGCGGATCAAGGCTCTCATGGCGCTGGATGACGCAGGCGTGGCGGTGGTTGCAGACAAAAGCCCTCATCCTGAGCCTGACGAAGGATCGGGGTCAGCGGTTTACGAGGCATCTGGAGCATCCGTCGACAGGCTCGGGACGAAGTTGGGGGAGAGCTTCTTCGCCGCGCCGCGCGATATAAATGAACTCTGTTCACTTTACGCCGCACATCCCGATGCGACGATCCTCGCCGGCGCGACCGACGTCGGCCTCTGGATCACCAAACAGTTCCGCCCCATCCGCAAGCTGATCTGGCTTGGCCGGGTGGATGCGCTGAAGGCCATCGACGATACGCCGGAGCGGCTCGTGCTGGGCGCGGGCGTCACCCACGAGGCGGTACTGCCGGCGCTTGGCGCGATCTCGCCCGATCTTGCCGAACTCGGCCGCCGTTTCGGCTCGACGCAGGTCAGGGCGCAAGGCACGGTCGGCGGCAATATTGCCAACGGTTCGCCCATCGGCGACTGGGCACCGGCCTTCATCGCGCTTGGCGCGGCGATTGAGTTGATGAGTGGCTTGCAGCGCCGGACGCTGCCGCTCGAAGATTTCTTCATCGCCTATGGCAAGCAGGACCGGCAGACGGGCGAGATCGTTGAATCGCTGACGATCCCGAAACCCGCGACTGGCCAGCACTTCCGCTGCCTCAAGATTTCCAAACGCTTCGACGAGGATATATCGGCTCTCATGGGTGCGTTTCTCGTGACCGTGGTGGACGGCGTGGTGACGACGGCGCGCGTCGCGTTTGGCGGCATGGCGGCCACGCCGAAGCGCGCGCCACGGACGGAGGCGGCGCTGTTGGGCGCGCGGCTGAATGAACGTGGTTCATGGGAGCATGCACTTGATGCGCTCGGCGAGGACTACCAGCCGATCGGCGACATGCGCGCCTCGGCCCGCTACCGGGCAGAAACCGCCCGCGCGCTGCTGACGAAGGCGCTGATCGAGATCGGTGGCGGCAATGGAACGCGCATTGCCGCGCCGAGCCAAACCCTGAAAAGCAGCCAGATGGAGGCGACCCATGCGGCTTGAGAGCTTCGGCGTGGCTCAGCCCGTCGCGGAATACGACAAACCCGAACATGCACTTTCCGTCGTCCGCAAGCCGATCCGCCACGACAGTGCGGCACTGCACGTGGCGGGTGAGGCCATGTATATCGACGATCTGCCGGAGCCGGCGGGCCTGCTGCATATGGCGCTCGGCGGCGCGCCAAAGGCTGCCGGCAAGCTGATTTCCATCGATCTCGATGCGGTGCGCGCCGCGCCCGGCGTGGTCATGGTTCTGACCGCGAGGGATGTGCCCGGCCGCAACGACATCTCGCCCGTGGCGGGCGACGAGCCGGCACTGGCGGAGGGTGAGGTGCTCTATCACCAGCAGCCGGTCTTCGCCGTACTCGCCACGACACGGGATGCCGCCCGCCGCGCGGCGCGGCTGGGCAAGATCGAGATCGCCGACGCGAAACCCCTCGTTTCGGTCGCCGATGCCATTGCATCCGACAGCATGGTGCAGCCGGACTACCAGTTCGCGCGGGGAGACGCCGAGGCGGCGCTGGCGAAAGCCGAACATCGCATCACTGGCCGCTTCGCAATCGGCGGGCAGGAGCATTTCTATCTGGAGGGGCAGGTTGCCCTCGCCATTCCCGGCGAGGCGGGTGACGTGCGCGTCATCTCCTCCACCCAGCACCCGACCGAGGTGCAGCATGTGACGGCGCGGGTGCTTGGCCTGCCCGATCACGCCGTGGTGGCCGAAGTGCGCCGCATGGGCGGGGGCTTTGGCGGCAAGGAGAGCCAGGCAACGCAATGGGCGGCGCTGGCAGCGCTTGGCGCAGTCAAGACCGGCAGACCGGTAAAGCTCAGGCTCGACCGGGACGACGACATGGCCATCACCGGCAAGCGGCATGACTTCCGGCTGGACTACGACGTCGGCTTCGATGCCGACGGCCGCGTGACGGCGCTGTCCAGCCTCTACAACGGGCGCGCTGGCTGCTCCCTCGATCTCTCATCGGGCGTCATCGACCGCACCATGTTCCACGCAGACAACGCCTATTGGCTGCCCGAATGCCGCATCCGCGCGCGGCGGCTGAAAACGAACACCGTATCCAACACGGCGTTCAGGGGTTTTGGCGGCCCGCAGGGCATGCTCGGCATCGAGCGCGTGATGGACATGATCGCCTGGGCGACGGGGCGCGATCCGCTGGATGTGCGCAAGGCCAACTTCTACCGCCCCGGCGGCGACGTGACACCCTATGGCCAACAGGTGAAGGACAACATCGTGTTGCCGCTGGTGGAGACGCTGGAGCAGACCTCGGAGTATCGCCGCAGGCGTATGGAAATAGCCGCTTTCAACGCGGACAGCCCGATCCTGAAAAAGGGCATCGCGCTGACGCCGGTGAAATTCGGCATCTCCTTCACGCTGACCCATCTCAATCAGGCCGGCGCCCTGGTGCATGTCTATCAGGACGGCTCCATCATGCTGAACCATGGCGGCACCGAGATGGGGCAGGGGCTCTTCATCAAGATCGCGCAGGTGGTGGCGGAGGAGTTCGGCGTGTCGGTCGATCGCGTGAAAATCACCGCGACCGCCACCGACAAGGTGCCGAACACGGCACCCACCGCCGCGTCTGCCGGGACGGACCTGAACGGCATGGCGGCGCGCAACGCCGCGCGCACCATCAAGGAGCGGCTCGCGGCCTTTGCTTCGGAACTCTACGGTGTCGAGCCCGCCCGCGTGCGCTTCCGCAACGGCATGGTGTTCGTCGGCGATTTCAGCCTGCCCTTCGGCGAGCTGTCGAAGAAGGCCGTGCTGGCGCGCATCTCGCTGTCGTCCACCGGCTATTACCGCACGCCTGACATCTTCTGGGACAGGGCGAAGGCCAGCGGCAACCCGTTCTATTATTTCGCCTATGGCGCGGCCTGTGCGGAAAGCATCATCGACACGCTGACGGGCGAGAACCGCATCACCCGCGTTGATATCCTGCATGATGTCGGACGCTCGCTGAACCCGGCCATCGACATCGGCCAGATCGAGGGCGGGTTCGTGCAGGGGATGGGCTGGCTGACCACGGAAGAGCTCGTCTACGACGCAGCAGGCCGGCTGCGCACGCACGCGCCCTCCACCTACAAGATCCCCGTCGCCTCCGACATACCGGAGGATTTCCGCGTGGCGCTTTGGGACGGGATCAATGAACGCGACACGATCTATGCGTCAAAAGCGGTGGGCGAGCCGC
>JBOFUS010000069.1:0-3218 GCA_051652685.1 Beijerinckiaceae bacterium | reverse complement strand
TTTGCGTCGAGGGTCGACCCTAGGCTTCTTCTGAACGGGGTGCGTGCAAAGGCCAACGATGTCTCCGGTATGGCACGCGCTGCCCAATCATCGTTTTTCAGAACTGTTGCGATCTGCGTGGCTGGCGTAATCGGCCTGTCGTCGTTCGGTGCGGTGGTCGTACGCGCCAATGATGACTCGGGCGTGATGGCGTTTATCCGGCAGGAATCCCGCCCACTCGCACGCCGCGCGCCTGCGCCGGCCGCAGCGCCGGTGGCCTATCCCGTCGGCTATTACATTCCCGCGCCATTCCGGGCGACACGCAAGCAGACCACGGCCCCGCAGGCCCCTATCGCGGCCTACGCCCCTTTCGGCCAGTTTTTCCCCATGGAAACAGTCAATGAACGGATTGCGCCGCGCCGCCGCGCTGCCAGCGCCGCAAGCGCGCCGCGCGTACGATCGGTCGTTGCCAGCACGTCAGATATCGAAAAGGGCGGTCGTATCGCCTATTGTGTTCGCACCTGCGACGGCTTCTTCTTTCCTGTAAACACATCGGGTTCCGACCGCGCTGATGATCAGGCGTGCGCTCGCATGTGTCCTGCGGCCGAAACGAAGGTTTATTTTGGCCGGGTCGGCGAGGACATGGATCAGGCCCGCGCCCGGGAAGGTGGCCGCAAGTACTCCGCGCTTCCTGCGGCCTTCCGCCACCGCAGCGAGGTCAGCAACAGCTGTTCATGCACCGCCCAGGGCTTTGGCGTGGCCAACACGCTTCCCGCCTATCGCGACCAGATGTTGCGGCCGGGCGATGTGGTGATGACCAGGACAGGCATGCGCGTCTTCACTGGAGGCAGCTTTCCCTACCGCGAGGCGAACTTCACCACCATCGAGCGTTCTGGCGCGGTGTCCGCCAAGGCGCGGGATCAGCTGCGCGCCATGGAGCGGGCCTCGCTCCCTGGCCGCTCAGGTGTTGCCGTTTCGGCGCGGCGGCGCACGGCGACGGAGGACCTCGACAATCTCGTCATCACAAGCCGCAAGCCTGCGAACGCTGGGCAGCTTGTGCGATATCTTGGTCCATCGGGCGCAGCGACACCCTGATCGCTCAACCGGTGCCCGGCGCTAGGAACCGGCGATGGAGGCGCTTGTCACGCGCCGTGCCGGTGTGCGCCTTGTCCGTGATTTGGCGGCGCGACACTCCTGGTCAAAGTCCACCGCCGCAGTTGCTGGTACTGCAATGACCTTTGCGTCAGCGAAGCGCATCCCCTTCACCATTTCTGCGGCAAGCGCGCGCCGTTGCCGGATGCGGATCAACTCGTTGGCGACCTTCCACCAGAACCAGGACTGCCGCTGATCGCCCGCTTCCGCCTTCCTGAGGCTGAGATCCATGGCAATCTCAAAGCCTTCCCTGCCTTGGCCATGGGTGGCTTCGAGCGCGCGGGCATGACGGTGCAGGTTCATGTGCGTCAGTCGGTATTTCCAGAATCCACTGATATTCCAGCAGGCAGGAATCATGAACGGTCCTCCAGGCAACGCAACAACGGATGAACCGATGCAGCGAATGGTTTCAAACTCTCCCATTCCGGCATTCCGAACAGTAGCCGCCATTCGGGCGACATCCCGCTAGCCCCGCGAGATCGCGCCGGCCCTGAGGCCGCGCAGACCCTCCCGCTCGAGGGCCTTCTTCCAACTCGTGAATTCCTCAAGCGAAAGCGCATAGGCCTCGCAGGCTTCTGCCAAAGTCACACGTCCGCGCCGTACGGCCTCGACAAGGTGGGCTTTTCTGCTCGGAACCCACCTGACATCATTAGCCAGCGGCATGATCGCGGCCAAATCAAGGCGTGGTGTGCTGTCCTGAGATGGCCGGACCCTCGGTTCGGCTTTTCGCGCATCGGCAATGCTTGCATCGGCAGTCATTGAGCACCTCGCCTTCGAAGCAGATGCCCAGCCCATGGCAGAGTAGGCCGTCGAGAGTTTAAGAAGTGGTTAACTGCCACTTTCCGGCCGTCGCCCTGCCGGTGTTAACCTCGTCTTCACGATAAGCTTTCCTTCCCAACCCTCCCTCTCCATCTTCCGCTTCGACCGCATACGGTTGCCGACCTGCGGCGTACTCCCTAGGGTCGGCTGGCAAGTTTGGAATGTGGTGGCACGGCACTCCCGGTTGATCGGGTCAACGCGCCATCCTGGACTGGGCTTTGGGGGCTTTCCTTGACCGACGTCGCGCGCGTTCCGCCGACGGCGTCTTCGGGAGGCCGGAATGGGCAAGCGTACCAGGCCGTCAGGCCGCCTTCGCGTGACGTGGTCGGTTGTGGCCACACCGATGCACGCGGGATCGTCAGAACCTGATCCAGAGAGCCGTCAGCACGGCCGCGCCGCGGTTGAGGTTGCGGCCGTAAATCTCCTTGTAGGCACCAAGCTGGATGGAAACGTTTGGCGCGATCTCCCGCACAACGGAAATCTGCAGCTTCGATACGTCGAAATCGGTTCCGCCGGTGCCCTGGTTGCGAACGCTGAAATCCGAGAGCGACTGCAGCAGGATCAACCACTTGTCGGCCGGTCGCAGACCGAGCGTCGCATCGACTTTGACAATGTCGGCCGGGCTTCCGGCGCGAAACCGATAGCCGACTTGCAATTCGACGAAGGCAGGCATTTCGCCAACCTTGAAGTTATGTCCCGCCAGCAGGCGTGCCTCGTATCCAAAGGCACCGTCGCCGAGCGGCAGGCGCGCGCGCCGGTCATAACCACCGGGCACAATGACGGTTCCCTGCAAGGAAAGGACGCTGGCATTGTCCCGCCAGAGCACACTGCGCAGGAAGATGTCGCTGTCGCTCAGGCCCCTGTTGGTGTCGGCCTGCATGCCGAACCGGTTTTCCCGCCATTCGAAACGCGGCAGCGCGCCGATGGTCAGGGTATCTGTCAGGCCATACTCGATGAAGACGCCAAGTTCGGCCTTGGTGAAGCGGGACCGCTGCCCGAAGGCATTCTTCGGGCTGAAGGAACGCGAGAAGGTGAGGGTCGAGATCGCCTGGCCCTTGCCAGCCGCCTGCGGCCAGGCTCCCGGGTCCGCGACAGCCAGATCCGCGACCAGCAGCAAAGGCAGGGCGGGGAACGCAAGGCGCGTGCCTCGCACCTTCCTCGAATTCTTCATGACGAGCGCTCCGACAGCAGGATCAACCTGCGAATCAATTCTGGAGCCCCCTGCGGTCTGGATAACCCAACATGTGTTGATGAAAAACCCGTGGCTC
>JBOFUS010000068.1:0-4416 GCA_051652685.1 Beijerinckiaceae bacterium | reverse complement strand
TGCAGGCCGACACGGCCCTGTCCGAGATGATTCGCGAGCGTGTCATGCCAAACGCCCGCTTCAAGGGCGAGGCGAATGTGCTGCTGATGCCCAACCTTGATGCGGCCAACATCGCCTACCAGTTCACCAAGATCATGGCGGATGCGCTGCCCGTCGGGCCCATCCTGATGGGTGCTGCCAAACCAGCCCATGTGCTGACGCCATCGGTTACGGCGCGCGGCATCGTCAACATGACGGCGGTTGCGGTCGTGGAAGCGCAAGCCCGCGAGGCGTGAACCTCAGAGCGCGGCGATTGCGGCGCGGATCTTCTCCGCGTCCGCCTTCAACGCGTCGCCGGAAGCCATTGTCTGCGTGTGAGGTCCCAGCGCAATGCCGGTGAAGCGCGGGATCACGTGGAAATGCAGGTGGAAAACCACCTGTCCACCCGCGATCTCATTGTATTGCTGGATTGTCACGCCTTCTGCGCCCATTGCCGCCTTCACGCCGGTCGCGACCTTGCGGACGGCGATGATCAGCGCTGAAAGGTCGCCGTCGGCGGCATCGAGAATATTGCGCGAAGGCTGTTTCGGGATAACCAGCGTGTGGCCCGGCCCTCTTGGCATGATATCCATGAAGGCTAGGGAATCCGCGTCTTCGTAGACAGCATGCGCTGGCAATTCGCCGCGCAGGATTTTCGCAAACACATTGCGGTGGTCATAAGGGATCTTCATGTTTCCTCCCGAGACGTCTCTCCCCGTTTAGGAGAGAGACGCCGGGGATGCAATTTTACCAGAAGTAATAGACCGGGCGCCGATAGACAGGACGATAGTACCGCACGCGGCGATAGCGGGGCCGGTAATAGACGCGGCGGTAACGTGGGCGATACACGCGGCGGCGGTAATAGACGCGACGCCGGGGGCGCCGGTAATAGTAATACTGCGCGTCCTCGGTTTTCGGTGCGCCGTCAACGTCCTCGCGGTAATCGCTTTCCTGGCGCTGCGCTTCGCCGCCAGCGGCTGGATTCTTCAGCACCGGAGTCGGCGCGGCTTCCGCTGTCTCCGATCCAAGCGTCGCGATAGCGGCGGCTGTACCGAAGGCAAACAGCCCTCTCACAAACAATCTTCTGTCCATCATCGGCTCCTGTAGACCACAGCCGCCCCTCCCGAACTTCAAGCACGGCAGATGAAGGCGACCTGAACCGAAGTTGTCAGCTTCTGATCCAAACTCGCGACTTCCAGGCGACAATTCGCATTTGCGGCCGGAGTGACAGGCAAGTAGGTATTCTTGCGGAGTTCATTTTTTGCCAATCCGGGTCTCCAGGCGCTAATCAAGCACCATCTTGGCTTGATCATTCCGGACAGGTAATCGATCAGGCGTCGATCTCGTTTCCCCTCCGAAACGGACCCTCTGCCGTCAGGGCGTCCTTGACCGCTGCCATATGGGCGCGCTCCCGCTGCAGGTAGTCCTCGACGGCGGACTGCAGGCGCGGGTCGCCAAAGGCATGGGCGGAATAGGTGGTTCGGGGAAGATAGCCACGCGCCAGCTTGTGCTCACCTTGCGCGCCCGCCTCAACGGTCCGGAGACCGCGAAAGATCGCGAACTCGATGGCCTGGTAGTAACAGATCTCGAAATGCAGGAAGGGGTGGTCCTCGACGCAACCCCAGTTGCGGCCGTAAAGCGCATCTTCACCGATCAGGTTGATTGCGCCGGCGATATAGCGATCCTCGCGGCGCGCCATCACGAGCAGGATTCGATCCGCCATCCGCTCCCCGATCTCTGCGAAGAACGCACGATTGAGGTAAGGGCGGCCCCACTTCCGGCTGCCGGTATCCATGTAGAACCGGTGGAACGCATCCCAGTGATGCGCCGCAATGGCATCGCCGGTCAGCAGTTCGATGGAGATACCATTGGCAAGCGCATCGCGCCGTTCGCGCCTGATCGCCTTGCGCTTGCGGGATGCGAGGCTTGCGAGAAACGCCTCGAAATCCGCGTAGTTGTCATTCTGCCAGTGAAACTGCTGGTCATGCCGCTCGAGAAACCCGGCTCCCGCCAGGGCGCGCGAATCTTCCTCGCTGGCGAAGGTGACGTGAACAGATGACGCGCGCGACTGTCGCCGCAATGCAAGGAGCCCCTGGACCAGCGCGCGGCGCGCTTCTTCCGCGCGTGGCCCCGCACGCACGAGGAGGCGCGGGCCGGGAACCGGCGAAAAGGGCGAGGCGACCTGGAGCTTGGGATAGTACTGGCCGCCGGCCCGTTCGAGAGCATCGGCGAACGCATGGTCAAACACATACTCGCCCTGGCTGTGCATCTTCAGATAGCAGGGCGCAGCCGCCAGCAGCGCGCCATCGGCGTCCTTGACCAGCACATGCGAAGGAATCCAGCCGGTTCGCCCGCCGACGCATCCGGAGATTTCGAGCGAAAGCAGGAAATCATGCGAGACGAACGGGTTGGGCCTTCCGGGAGCTTCTCCCACGGCGCACGCATCCCATTCCGCTGCCGAAACGACCGCGATTTCAGATGAAACCTGAACGGAAAGGGGCAAAGCGCTGCGCACGGGGCGGATATTCACCGGAAGCGCAGCCGCCGCCCATGGGGCGCGACGCCGCAGGTGCACACAATGTGCTTGCGTGGATGCAAATCAATGCCGGCAACCGATGCCATTGTCTCGATCCTCAACAGAGCGCACATCAACCAAGAACCTGACACGGGAGCATTCCTGCAATGAGTGCCATGAACAAGCGTCCTGCAGCGTCATTCCTTCCACTTGAATCGCACAAGGGTCGCCTGCATGTCGAGCGGGTTGGACTGGTGGTGCGTGATCTTGACCGTGTCGCGACATTCTACCGCGACACCATGGGCCTCACTGTTGTCGGGCAGGCAAGGGACAGTATTGATCTGGGTGTTGACGGCGTCACGCTGCTGACATTGCGGCCAGACCCCACCGCGCGTCCTGAGCCGGCGGGCATGCCGGGCCTGTTCCATACGGCATTTCTGCTGCCGACACGCCGCGATCTGGCAGACTGGCTCCAGCATGTTGTGCGCATGGGTGCACCGCTTGAAGGACTATCCGACCATATTGTCAGCGAAGCCGTCTACCTCGCCGATCCAGAGGGCAACGGGATCGAGATCTACGTTGATCGACCGCGCTCCGGCTGGCTCTGGGAGGGCGGCCGGGTACGGATGGCAACCAACCGTCTCGATGTCCCCAGCCTTATGGCGGAGGCGTCGCCGCTCACGAAAGACCCGTGGAGGATGCCTGCCAGCGCACGGATCGGCCATGTCCATCTTCGCGTCGCGGAGCTGGACGATGCGGCCCGGACGCTGTCGGCCAGGCTCGGTCTGGCCGAAACCAACCGGTATCCCGGCGCAATTTTCATGGCGGAGGGTGGTTATCACCACCATGTCGCCGTCAATGTCTGGAGCAAGGGGCCCCACCAGCGGCGGCAAGCAGGATACAGCGGGCTTGAGCGCGTGACCTTTGCGCTCAGGGACAGCGCTGCCAGCCCCATTGAAGGGCCGTCCGGTCTCGCCTTCGAGATTGTCGCGGCAGATTGAATCGCCGCCTCAGATATCCAGCATGGCCTCGGTGGCGAAGGCGGCGTTCTCCTGGATGAAATTGAAGCGCGCCTCCGGCTTGTTGCCCATCAGGCGCTCGACGGAATCCGAAGTGTCTGTGCGCTCATCGTTCTCGATGACGACCTTGAGCAGCGTCCGTTTTGACGGGTCCATGGTCGTTTCCTTCAGCTGGCCAGGCAGCATCTCGCCCAACCCCTTGAAGCGGCCGATCTCGATCTTGCCGCGCTGGCCGAGGCTGGCGACGATCTCGTCGCGGTGCTTCTCGTCCCGCGCATAGAAGCTCTTCGTGCCCTGCTGCACGCGAAACAGCGGCGGGCAGGCGAGGAAGAGATGCCCCTTGTCGATGAGGCGCGGCATCTGCCGGTAGAAATAGGTGATCAGCAGCGAGGCGATATGCGCCCCGTCCACATCAGCGTCGGTCATGATGATGACGCGCTCGTAGCGAAGATCATCGTCGCGGTAATGCGCGCCGGAGCCGCAGCCAAGCGCCTGCACAAGGTCCGACAGCTGTTGGTTCTGCGCGAGCTTGTCCCGCGTCGCCGACGCTACATTGAGGATCTTGCCCCGCAACGGAAGGATGGCCTGTGTTGCCCGATCGCGCGCCTGCTTGGCGGAGCCGCCTGCCGAATCGCCTTCGACGATAAACAGTTCAGAGCCTTGCGCGCCGGTGTTCGAGCAATCTGCCAGCTTGCCAGGCAGGCGGAGCTTGCGGACGGCGGTCTTGCGAGCCACGTCTTTCTCGGCGCGGCGGCGCAGCCTGTCCTCGGCGCGCTCGATGACGAACTCCATCAGCTTCTCGGCCTGGTTCTTGTAGGCTGCGAGCCAATGGTCGAAAGCATCGCGCACGGCGTTCTCGACGAT
>JBOFUS010000067.1:0-10396 GCA_051652685.1 Beijerinckiaceae bacterium | reverse complement strand
CCCATCCCGCAACTGCTTGACACGACCTCTCCCGTCTTGCCAAGCTGACGCGAAACAGCGCCGGGGAGAATGGCGCATCGGGAGGAAATCATGAACAAGTCCACGACCGTGAAAACGGGCCTTCTTGCGCTCGCCCTGTCGGCGTCGGCGCTGGCGCTCACCGGTGCGGCTTCGGCCCAGAGCGTCAATTTGCGCTATCTCTGCTACGCCGACGCCAATGAATGCGACGTGGCACGCGACCAGCTCGACCGGTTCGAGAAGGCCAACCCGACGATCAAGGTAACGGTCGACAAGGTGGGCTTTGCGGTCATCCGCGAGCAGCTGGAAACCCGCCTGCAGGGCGGCGAAGCGCCGGACATGGCGCGCGTGACCAACCTCGGCGGTCTCAACAAGTATTATCTCGATCTCACCCCGCATATCGACGCGGCGAACTGGCAGGCGAATTTCGCCACCACGCTGCCCTGGATGCGCGTCGGCGCGGCCGACAAGGGCATCTACGGCTTCATGACACAGCTCACCGTCACCGGCCCCTACGTCAACAAGACGATGTTCGACCAGACGGGCGTGAAGATGCCAGCCGCCGGCGCGACATGGGATGACTGGGCGAAGGCGCTGGGCGAAGTCCAGAAGAAGGGCAAGATCTACTCCGGCATGGCGCTGGACCGCACGGGCCATCGCTTCGCCGGCATGGCGATCTCCATGGGCGCGAAGTATTTCGACGCGCAGGGCAATCCGAGCAACGTCGTCGATGACGGTTTCAAGGCGACCGCCGAGCGCATCGTGCAGTGGCACAAGGATGGCCTGATGCCGGCCGACATCTGGCCAGGCGCGGCGGGTGCCAAGTGGAAGAACGCCGGCGACATGTTCATCAACGGCGACACGGCCATGCATATTGCCGGCAGCTGGATGATCCAGAAATTCCAGTCGGATATAGGTGACAAGTTCGAGTGGATCGTGCCTCCGCAGCCCTGCGGCCCGGCCGGCTGCTCGGCCATGCCTGGCGGCGCGGCGATGGTGGCCTTCAAGGCAACCAAGCACCCGGCCGAAGTCGGCAAGGTGATGGCCTTCATGGCGTCGGAGCCCGTACTCAAGGAATATTACGAGCGCACGGTCCAGATTCCGGCGCACAAGGCGATCGCCGAAAAGGGCCTGACCTATCCCAAGGAGGTCGCGCCGCAGACGCAGGCTGCGCTGAAGCAGTTCACGGCTGATTTCGCCAAGATCTCGCCCGTCGCCCACCAGCTTCAGGCATACCAGCGCAACGTCGCGATCTTCAACGCCACCGTGAACTACGTGGCGCAGGCGATCACCGGCGGGCTGACGCTGCCGCAGGCCTACGCCAAGGTGCAGGAAGAGATCGACAACGCGGTGAAGAAGTAAGGCTCGTCCGGGGCTTGCGGCGGTGCGTGCTTCGAGACGCCCCTTTGGGGCTCCTCAGCATGAGGATCGTTGGGTGAATTCCCCAACCTTCCTCATGCTGAGGAGCGGCAAGGCCGCGTCTCGAAACACCACCAACGGTTCCCCGAAATGACCGCTTCCCCGCTCTCCTTCGCCTGGGCCAAACTCGGCGACATCCTCGACGGGCCTTTCCGCGCGCTGCAGAGCCACATCGGCGCGCACCGGATGGCCTACGTCTTCCTGCTGCCCAACCTGCTGGTCTTCGGGCTGTTCAGTTTCTGGCCGATGATCCTGAACTTCTATATCGCGTTCACCGGCGGGCAGTCCGTGCTGCTGGCCGAGCGGCCTTTTGTCGGGCTCGACAATTTCCGCGAGCTGCTGAACTGCCCGAGCTATCTCGACCCCAAGTCCTGCCCCGTCGCCGGCTTCTCGTTCTGGACGGGTGTGTGGAACACGCTGTTCTTCGCCGTCGTGCAGGTGCCGATCATGATCGTGGTGGCGCTGGTGACGGCGCTGGTGCTGAACCGCGAGATCCGGGGGCGCGGCTTCTGGCGGGCGGTGTATTTCTACCCCGTCATGCTCTCGCCCGTGGTGGTGGCGGTGATCTGGGACTGGGTGCTGAAGCGCCGGGGGATCCTGAATGCCGTGCTGGAGGATGCGGTCAATGGCTGGAACGGGCTCTTCGGCTTCGCGCCATTCCTGGCCATGGCCGACTACCGCCCCATCAACTGGCTGATCGACGCGCAGTCCGGCTGGCCGATGTTCTGGGTGATCTTCGTCTACACCTGGGGGCATCTGGGCTTCTACATGCTCATTTTGCTGGCTGGCCTGCAGGCGATCCCAAAGGATCTCTACGAGGCTGCCGAGATGGATGGCACGTCGAAGTCCCGCGCCTTCTGGCGCATCACGCTGCCTTTACTGATGCCAACGATGATCGTCGTGCTGGTGCTCAGCCTTATCCGCGCCTTCCAGGTCTTCGATGAGGTCTATGTGCTCACCGGCGGCGGGCCGGGACAGGCGACCAAGATGATCATCCAGCACATCTACGAAAGCGCCTTCATCGGCGACGCCAAACGCTACGGCATCGCGGCGGCGTCCTCGATGCTGGTGGCGGGGCTTCTGCTGGTGCTGACGCTGGTCCAGCTGACGGTGACACGGAAGAGGGCTGGCGGATGAGCGGGATCAGGGCTGGCGTTGTGCGTGCTTCGAGACGCGGCTTTGCCGCCCCTCAGCATGAGCAATCGAAGGGGATGCAAACAACGGTCCTCATGCTGAGGAGCCCCAAAGGGGCGTCTCGAAGCACGGCCAACGGTGGTGCGCCATGATCAACAGCACCGACGTCTCGACCTTCCTCACAGCCAAACGCGGCCGCCAGGGCCTGCACTGGTCGGACTGGCTGTCCTATGCCTATCTGGCGCTCGGTCTGCTGCTCGTCGTGCTGCCGATCTTCTGGATGTTCATGTCGTCCATCAAATCGCCCCGCGCGCTGGTGGAGAACGACCCGCGCCTGCTCCCCTATGAGCAGGTGCAAACACCCTCGGCGGATGGCTCCCGCCAGCATAGCGTTTTCATCTGGACGAAGCCGGATGGCAGCACCGTCGATGTGGGTTTCGTCGGCCCACGCGGCATCAACGCCCGCGTCTTCCTGTTGGGAGCTCCCAACGACATTATGGAAGTGCCCCGCAACCAGCTGACCCGCAAGGACGTGGTCAGCCCGCGCTGGGAGAACTACACCGAACCCACCATCGGCTCGACGCAATCGCGCAACTTCAACTTCCTGCGCTATTTCTGGAACTCCACCTTCGTCACGGTGGTAGCGACGCTCCTGACGCTGGTGGTCAACGCCATGGCGGCTTTTGCCCTGTCGAAATACAAGTTCCGGGGCCGCGACGCGATGGTGATCGTCATTGTCTCGACGCTGCTGATCCCGCCGACGGTCATCCTTGTGCCGCTGTTCATGACCGTGAGCAAGCTCGGTATGCTCAATTCGCTCTGGGGCGTCATCATCCCCGCCATCGCCACGCCCACCGGCGTCTTCCTGCTGCGCCAGTACATGCTGACTATCCCCGACGAATTGCTGGAGGCGGCGCGCATGGACGGGGCTTCGGAGTGGAAGATCTTCTGGCGCATCATGCTGCCGCTATCGATGCCGGCGCTGTCGGTGCTCGCCATCCTCTCGGTCATGTGGCGCTGGAACGACTTCATGTGGCCGCTGATCGTGCTGACGCAGTCGGAGGTGTTCACGCTCCAGCTGGGGTTGTCCACCTTCAAGGGCGAGCTGAACGACAACATGCACCATCTGCTGGCCATGACCGTGCTGACGCTGCTGCCGGTGACACTGGTGTTTGTTGTGCTGCAGAAGCACATCACGACCGGAATCGCCAACACGGGGCTGAAGTGATGGGGTTGGTTGTCATTCCGGGGCGCGAAGCGAAGCGGAGACGAGCCCGGAATCCAGATATTGGCGTGTTCGCCGCAGGCGAATGCAGAAGATCACGACGCCTTCGGCGAGCATCTTGCGCTGGATTCCGGGCTCTCTTCCGCTGCGCTCCAGAGCCCCGGAATGACACTGGAGCTTCCCATGTCCACGCTTGAACTCCGCCAGGTCAAGAAGAGCTTCGGCCCGACTAACGTCATCCACGGAATCGATCTCTCCATTCACCACGGCGAGTTCATCGTCTTCGTCGGTCCCTCCGGATGCGGCAAGTCCACACTTCTGCGCATGATCGCCGGACTGGAACCGGTGACGACGGGAGACATCACCATCGACGGCGCGGTGGTGAACGACATCCCGGCGGCAGAACGTGGCCTCGCCATGGTGTTCCAGAGCTACGCGCTTTACCCGCACATGAGCGTGCGGCAGAACCTGTCCTTCGGGCTGGAAAACCTCAAGACGCCGAAGCCCGAGATCGAACGGCGCGTGGCGGAGGCGGCCCGGATGCTGCGGATGGACCAGCTGCTCGAGCGCCGCCCCGGCCAGTTGTCGGGCGGCCAACGCCAGCGTGTTGCCATCGGCCGCGCCGTGGTGCGCGAACCCAAGATATTTCTGTTCGATGAGCCGCTGTCCAATCTCGATGCGGAACTGCGGGTTCAGATGCGCGTCGAGATCGGCGCGCTGCACCAGCGGCTCGGCAACACCATGATCTACGTCACCCATGATCAGGTGGAAGCCATGACCATGGCCGACCGCATCGCCGTGCTCAAGGACGGCCGGCTGGAGCAATTCGGCCGCCCGCTCGATCTTTACAACCGCCCGGCCAATCTGTTCGTCGCGGGGTTCATCGGCAGCCCGCGCATGAATTTTCTCTCCGGCAAGCTGGAGGCTGCCGATGCGGCGGGCGCGGTGGTGGCGCTGGATGCCGGTGGCAAGGTGCATGTGCCTTGCGCAGCGGGCGCGGCTTCTGTCGGCGCGGCGGTCAAGCTCGGCGTGCGGCCGGAGCATATCAGCCCCGTGGACGGCGATGGCGACGTGAAGCTTTCCGTCTCGCTCACCGAGCAGCTTGGCGGCGAAAGCTACCTGCACGGGGCGCTTCCTTCCGGTGAGACGCTGTCAGTGCGCCTCGCCGGGCAGACGCGCGTCAACCGCGGCGACGCGGTAGGGTTGCGGCTGGCGGAGCCGGCGCTGCGCCATCTCTTTGACCTGGAGACGGGCAAGGTGTTCGCGCCACTCGCCTGAGGCCGCTGAGCAGAGTGGGCTATGGTCGGTAGCTCGCGTCGAAGAACCACGTCTGCGGGTTCATCGGCGCAGGATCGGGATAAATCGACGAGATGGGCACCTGCTTCGGGGTGTTGCGCATGCCGCGCTTGACGATGCCGAAGCTGGGTTCCGGCAGGCGCAAGCCCATCACGAAGAACTCGTCCCGCGCGATCCCGATGATCTCGCGCATCAGCGCGATCTGTTTCTCCGGCTCGGCCGTGGAGCGGATCTCGTCGTACAGCTTCATCTGCCTGCGCACGATCTCCGGCGGCTCCTCGCCCTCGGAGCGTCCCTCGTACCAGTAGGCCCATTTGACCGCGAACTCGGATTCGAAGTTGAACGGAAAGTACCAGCGCGGATCGAGCAGGATGTCGAAGCTGCCACCCTCACCATTCCACATGCCGGCGTCCAGCTCGTTGCCGCTGCGCTTCTTTTCATAGAGCGAGCGCTCCAGCACACGCACGGTGAGATCGACGCCCGCCTTTGCCAGATGCCGCTTCATCAGCTGCGCCATGTCCTCGAAGCTCTTGCCCGCCGCCAACTCCAGCAGGATCGACAGCCGCTTGCCATCTTCCGTCTGGCGGAAACCGTCGGAGTCCTTTCGGGTCAGCCCCGCCGCATCGAGCCGGGCGTTCGCCTCCTTCAGATCAAACACCGTGAATTGCTTTGCCGCCTTCTCGTCGTAGAAGGGCGTGCCTTCGCGCGGCGCCGCCTGCCATGGCTCGCCCTGGCCGACAAACACTGCGTCGATGATCTCCTGCCGGTCGAGCGCCAGCGACAGGCCCACGCGGAAATCGCGCTTGTTGTAGAGCGCGCGCTTCACCGGGTCGGTGGTCGTGAGATTGAGAAAGAAGATCGCGTCGTTCATGTGCGAATGCACGCCCTCGAAGAAGTCGTATCGGCCGCGATCCTTGTTCTGCACCAGAACGGGGCGCTTGTCGGAATCCGACAGCCTGCGGCTCTGGAAGTCGATTTCGCCGCCGATGGCCTTGAGCAAAGTCAGCTCTGCCGTCTGCACCACCTGGCAGGCGACCTCATCTAGATAGGGGAGCTGCAGTCCCGCGCTGTCGACCGCGAAGTAATAGGGGTTGCGCTCGAAGGTAACGCGGGTCGTCGCCCCGCTGTAGGGCGATTTCATCAGCCAGGCGTGCAGTGTCGGCTTGTCGGGGTTGCGCCATTGCGCCACGGGCTCGGCCGGTGTGCCGACCTTCTGCGAAAACAGCTTGGCCCAGCCGGCGGCTTTCGCCTCCTGCAGGAGTGCATCCAGATTGGTCTTGTTGAAAGCCGCATGGAACTGCGTCGCGTAGTGCTTCGGGAAGAAGGTCAGCCAGCGGCCGGTGCGGCTCGCCATGTGTTGCAGGAACAGGCCGTTGGGCTCGGGGAAGCGGATTTCCACGGTCGTTTCGTCGATCTTCGTCACCGTTGCGAGCTTGCCTTTCTGGCGCAGCCAGCCGGGCGGGCTCGGCATCAGATCGCGGTTCTGGGCCACGTGCTCGGAGAAGAACACGATATCATCCGCCGTGAACGGCTGTCCGTCGGACCATTTATGGCCCTTCCTCAGATGGAACACGAAGGCGCGTGCGCCGTCCTTCACCTCGTACCGCTCGGCCAGATGCGGAATCACCTTGGTCCAGCCGGGATCGAAGCGGACGAGATTGTCATAGCCCACCGTGCGGTCGAGCAACTGCTGGTCGCTCGCTCCGGTCAGGACCATGCGCCAGCTGCCGCCGTGCCGACCCAGCGTCTCGCTGACCGGCATAACCAGAGGCGTGACCGGAAGGCGCGCGGACAACGGCGGCAACTGACCGGCCGCGACGCGCTGGCTGAAGAAGGGCGGATCCTTCGGGGCACCCTGCGCGAAGGCAGGCATGGCGGCATGCGTCGATGCGAGGCTAGCAGTGCCGGCGAGCAGCGCGCGGCGGTTGATGGTGTGAGTCATCGTATCGTGCTCCCTTTTGGCTTGTTGTCGTTGCTTGTTTTCAGAACCCCTGATGAAACGCCGCTCCCGCTCCCGCGCTGAAAGTCACGGCGCTGATCGCTCGGGCAGGCGAAATCGCGACTGTGATACGCGTGTCGTCCACCGTCACCGCCAGAGCCTCGGGACCGACCACCGCCGTCGCAGCGCGGCGCGGCGGCGTGTTTCGCCCGGTCTCGATCAGCCATGCGACGGGTGTCGGCCCCTTGACGTCCGCCGCACAGACGACGGCCGTTGCGGGCAGCGTGGTGTTGTAGCGTGGGCTGTACCAGCCCTGCGGCGAAGGCTCCATGCGGCCGCGCCTGGTCTCCATGGCGATCGTTGGTCCTGCGATCTGGCGCAGCCGGATATTGCCAAGATCGGGATCGGTCGTGACGATTTCATCTGTTGCCAGCTCGACCGCACAATCAGGATGAAAATGCCAGAGCGTCTCGATCATGCGCGGCATGTCGGGCGCGATGGAATCGATCACCAGCAGCCAGTCCTCGCGCCGGATCACCAGCCGCTCCAGCCGGAAGATGCCGTCACTCTCGCGGTAGCCTGCCAGAAAGCGCCCGAGCGCGATGTCAGCGGCAGGGCGCAGGTGCGCCGCGCCATCCTGCAACGGCCGATCCCACACCAGCACATCCTCGCGGCGTGTGAGGCCGGGAAAGCTGACCACGTTATGCGACGTCTCCTCCATGATGTGGCGGCGCAGCGGATTGTCGACATAGGTGGCGCGCCCGGCATCGACGAGCAACGGCCGGCCATGGGCATGAACGGAGAGATGCAATTTGTCGGCGTGGTTGTGGGTGCGGGCCGTGCCCTCCGGTCCAACGTCGAGGAAGGCCATGAAAGCCTCTTCGCCAGCCCCATGGCGCATCACGATCTGCCCGGCATGGGGGAAGATGCGGCTCTCCGAGGGTGCGAAATCCGCCGCCGCCAGCCAGTCCGCGCGCACCCAGCGTGTCCCGTAGGCCTTGAGCATTGGCCGCACGTCCACGAGGTCGGAATCGTTGTTGAGCGGAGCAAAGCCGCCGGGGTCTATGGTCGCCGCCAGGTAGTCCACCATGGCGGCGATGGTCTGGCGCATGCGCTCCGGCACGGCGGCGCCGCAGGCATCGGCCAGCACGATCGCGCTGTCGACGTAGTTCATCACCGTGATGTGGTAGCCGGAGGTGAGTTCGCGGTGGCAGCCGTCGGGATAGACCTGCCAGTCCAGCTCTCGGTCGAGCACTTGCATGGCATAGGCGTACCAGGCCTTCGCGTCCTTCAGCTCAGGCCAGGCGAGCGCCGCTGTGGCCAGACCCGCCATCTCCTTGATGGCGTGATTGTGGTGGTGGCGGTGGAAGGCGATCAGCTGCTTGCCGTGATCGACCACGCTGAGCAGCATCCGGACGCGGGTCTCGCGGGTAAATTCAGGCGCAGCGCGGAAGGAATAGAACGCCTGCGGCCAGCTTTGCAGCATGCGTGTGCCGGCCTCCATGACGCGCCACGGCGCATCCATGGTGTCTTCGGAAGGCCTCGGGTTCTGGCGGATCCAGTCGGCCAGCTGCCGGTCGAAGGCGGCGGCATAGCGGGGGTCGCCGGTCTCGGCGTGCGCGCGGGCGAGCGCCCGGAAATACATGTGGCGGTTGAGGAACCACGCCCATTCGCGGTCGTTGTTCGGCCCCGGATGCCGCCAGTCAAAACCACCGTCGGCAAGCCCCGGGCAATCATCCGTCGCGCCCTGAAAGGTGAAGCGGCCGGCCACTGCCGCATCGGCCGCTGCCCGGTCCGTCTTGCCGTGCGAGGTGTCGAGCGGACTGTCGAGCCCGCCGGGCGCGGGCTTTGAAGTCAGATGCGAGAGCAGGGCGTCCACTGCCGCCGCGTCGCCCTTCGCGGACCGGATCGCGCCAATGAAGGACAGCTCCGGCTTTGAAAGATCGATTTCCGCCAGAAGCTGCGCATCGAGCGAGAGACCGCTCATCTCAGGCTTCCAGCGTTTCGACGCTGTCGGCGCTCACGCCTGACAGGAAATGTGTGCGGACGCGATAGAAGCCCGGTCCCTTGCGGTCGGCGTGCAGATGGATGGCCGAGATGAGCGGTTCGATATTGAGCGTGTTGAATGGCCCCGCCGCTGTCTCTGCGAACAGGACATCGTAGCGGAGCAGCCGCTCCGACGCCGGCATTGTCCACGTGAGCAGCACATCGTCCGTACGGTTGATGCCCCCATGCTTTTCGGCCTTCAACCCGGTAACCGCTGGCGGAACCGCGCCGTCGTCCAGCTCAACCACGACAAGCGCCACGGACGGCAGCGGCAGGTTTGTCGGCGGCAGTTCAGCGCGTCCGCCGGCATGCACGAACCGCAGCGGCGCGCCATCAAGGCGCACGTCCTCGACCTTGCGCATGGCGGCGAGCTCTGATGCCGATGGTTTGTCGGGTGCGTCGAGCTTTTCCCACTCCCAGAAGGCTGTGCCATGGTCATCGTCGAGACGGAAAATGCCGGCCACGTATTGGCCAGGTGCGAGACCATCAATGGCCAGCGAGACTACGCTGTTGCCGGAGCGCCAGATTCGGTCGACGCTGTGATAGACAAGGGCCGCGACGCGATGGTCGCCATCACGCGTCGCCATGACGCCCAGCCCCTCGGTATCCGGTGCCAGCGCCGGAGTTGCGCTCACCGCCGCGCGCTCCGCACCCAGCACCGACAGGAACTCCATCACCGTGAGCCCCGGTTTCTTCACCAGATCGAACGGCTGGTCCGCCGCGCGGATCGCGGCAAAGGCTTCCGGATCGTAGCGGTGCTCGGCTTGCGCCGCCCTGATTTCGCGCTTGCCAAAATAGGCGAGATGCGTGCGGTGGCCCCATCGGCCGATGAAGCCGTTGTCGTTGGAAAGCACGTCGTAGTCGACACCCTCGGCATCCATCATCAGGCGCTGGTGCTGGTCGATGATCCTGACGATGATGCCGGCAAAATAGGGCAGCGCGTGCCAGGTGTGGGGGATGATCCAGCCCACCTGCGGATCGCACTCATTGTTGGTGAAGGGCAGGGTGGCGAGACGCGGATGCTGCGTCCGCAGCCAGCGCACCGCGTCCATCTCGTGTTTCACGATCAGCAGCGCGTTCGGCTGAAGGTCTTCCGCGTGCTTCTTCGCGCCCTTCTCGTGCACGGAGATGAAATCGAGGCGCACGCCGGTCTCGCCGGTCAGGCAATTCACGCCCGTATCGCAATGGGCGACGAAGGCCTTGAACATCGACGATAACGGCCGCGCGGTGCCCGGTCCGCCGATCTTCAGCAGCGGATCGACGGCCTTCAGCCCTTCAACGCAGGCATCGTAATAGTTCATGTAGCCCTTCTCGCCCCA
>JBOFUS010000066.1:0-4771 GCA_051652685.1 Beijerinckiaceae bacterium | reverse complement strand
AAGCCGTTGCGCTCGAACACATCGTCAATCAAAGCGGCCTGAGCCATACGCCTCACCAGTTGTTGCTGTTCAGGTGCATAACATGAGGCATGGGCGCATTGGATGCAAGGCGTTCGCCCCTACCCACCCCGCAACCTCGCCAGCACTGCCGGGCTCGGATGCCCGTCGGGCACCAGCCCCAGCCGGCGCTGCTCGATCTGCACCAGCTTGCGGGTGCCCTGCCCGATCCGCCCGTCGATTCGCCCCACCGCGTGGCCGCGCGCCTGCAGCAGCCGCTGGAGCTCGCTGATCTCCGCGTTGCTCAGCTGCTTCTCGCCCGTCGGCCAGGCTTTCGCGATGGCGCGGCCGCCGAAGATGCGGTCTCCCAGGTGCCCCACGCCGACGGCGTAGCTATCCGAGGTGTTGTACTGGCGGATGACCTCGAAATTGTCGGTGACGAGGAAGGCAGGCCCGTTGACGCCCGCCGGCAGGAACAGCCCCGCCCCGCCCGTGCGCGGAAACGCCGCGCCGTCGGCGCGCGCGACACCCAGCGCCGTCCAGCGCGCGAAATCATGCCGCGCGGTGCGGTCGCCATAGGTCCAGTCGAAGCGGGCGGGCATCGCCACCTCGAAACCCCAGGGGAGTGCGCCGTTCCAGCCGTCGAGCTTCAGGTGGTTGGCGGCGGAGGCCAGCGCGTCGCGCGTGTTCGTCCAGATGTCCTTGCGGCCGTCACCATCGGCATCGATCGCGTACTTCAGAAAGCTCGACGGGATGAACTGCGGCTGGCCCATGGCGCCGGCCCAGGAGCCCACAAAGCCCTCCCGCGTCACATGCCCCTCATCGAGGATCTTGAGGGCGGCGATGAACTCGCGGCGGTAGAAATCGCCCCTCACCTGCCGGAACGCGAGGCTCGCGGTGGAGCGCAGCACGTCGCTCTTGCCCATGCCCGCGCCAAAGTTCGATTCCATGCCCCAGATGCCGGCGACCACCGCGCGGCCGACGCCAAGGTTGCGCTCGATCCAGTCGAACGCGCCGCCTGCCCTCTGGGCCGCCGCCTTGCCGGCCGAGATGCGCCCGGCCGAGGCCGCGCCGTTCACATAATCCCAGAACGGCCGCGAGAACTCGCTCTGCTTCTGGCTGGCACCCACCGGGCCGGGATCGAAGACAAGGCCCGCGATGGCGCGTTGGAAAGTGGCGGTGGAGACGCCCGCCGCGCGGGCCTCGCCTGCAAGACTTTGCAGAAACCCGGCGAAGTCGCCCGACTGCGCGCGCGCAACGGCGGGCGCGGCGATGGCGGCGGTGGAGAGAAGGAATCGGCGGCGGGTCTGGTCCATGGAGGACGTGCTATTCCGTCACGGGTGCGCCTGCAACGTTCGCCGAACGCCTCTGGAGCATCACTCGACGTTCTTCGCGTAGCGCATCCTTCGACAGGCTCAGGATGAGGTTGAGCAGAAGCCCTCACCCCAACGACCGCGCCTCGTCCGGCAGCATGATCGGGATACCGTCGCGGATGGGATAGGCCAGCTTCGCCGCGCGCGAAACGAGCTCCTGCCTCACCGCATCGTACTCAAGCGGGCCGCGCGTCACCGGGCAAACCAGAAGTTCAAGCAGCTTCGGATCGACGCCGAGGCTGCGCGCCCTGTCGCCCAGCACGCTCGCATCCGTCGTGGATTCGTCACTCATCCCCAGACCCTCACTGCAGCGGCGCGTCGCCGTTGGAGCCGGCGCGGGCGAGCTCCATTTCGGTGATGGCGACCAGCATTTCGGCGCGGGCCTTGAGGTCGGCGGCTTCCAGCAGCGCCTGCTTCTCGCGCGGACCATAGGGCGACATCATGGAGAGCGCGTTGACCAGCGCCTCGTTGGGTGCCTCCTTCACGCTGTCCCAGTCCACCGGCAGGTTGTTGGCTTCCGAAAAAGACTTGAGCGCGCTGATAACGGCGTCGCGGTCCACGTCTTCCTCGCCGAAACGGGCGCTGTAATCCACCGCGAACTCGTCCCAGATCGCGGCTGATTGCAGGAAGGCCGTGCCCGCCTCCACTGCCGCACCTAGGCGAAAGCGCGCAATGCCCGTGAGGGTCAGCAGATAGCGCCCGTCACCGGTCTCGGCGAGCTGGGTGATGCGGCCGGCGCAGCCGACCTCGTACAGTCCACCGCGATCCCCCTTGTCCGGGTTCGGCTGCACGATGCCGATGATCCGGTCCCGCTGCATGGCGTGGTCGATCATCGCCATGTAGCGCGGCTCGAAGATGTTGAGCGGCATCTGCCCGCGCGGCAGAAGCAGTGCCCCTGACAGCGGGAAGACCGGAATCACCGCCGGCAGCGCATGCGGGCCGGCATAGTGGATGTTGCTGGGCATTGTTTCTTTCGCCTTCTAGCGGAAGAGCGCGGCGGAAAGCTTCCGCCGGCCGGTCGCCGTGAAATCGTCGTCAGACCCCCAGGCCTCGAAGAACAGCACCAGCTGCTTGCGCGCGCCGTCGTCGTTCCACGTGCGGTCCGTCTTGATGATGTGCAGCAGAT
The DNA here is from genome assembly GCA_051652685.1 of Beijerinckiaceae bacterium. GTDB lineage: Bacteria > Pseudomonadota > Alphaproteobacteria > Rhizobiales > Beijerinckiaceae > JADCCX01. Next base: position 2,275 of record JBOFUS010000066.1, on the reverse strand, counting down.
GGTCTGTCGCGGCCTCGCGGTCGCCCTTGGCGTTCAGCGCCACGGCGAGGTCGAGCCGGGCCTGATGGTCGTTCGGGTTGGCATCCACCGCCGCGATCAGTCCGCGCACGTCTCCCAGCGATGCCGCCGCCTCCGCCGCCTCGATGGCCGCGCGCGCGCCGGCGATGGCGGGATCTTTTTCCATCTCGGGGCTGGCCGCCAGCAGCAGCTGCCTCGCCTGATCGAGCATCTCCATCTGCACATAAACGCGGCTGAGGCCGCCCAGCGCCTTCGCGCTCTTGTCGTCCTCGGCCAGCGCCGCTGCATAAAGCTCGGCCGCCTGCGAGAGATCGCCTTCCGTGATGCTCTTCTCTGCCGCCGCGATCACCTCATCGATCGGCGCTGGTCCCAGCGGGCCGACCAGCCGCTCGATGAAACCCTTGATCTGGCTCTCGGGCAGCGCGCCCATGAACCCGTCCACGGGCTGACCGCGCTGGAAGGCAAAGACGGCGGGGATGGATTTGACACCAAGCTGGCCGGCGATCTGCGGATGCTCGTCGATGTTCATCTTGACGAGCTTCACCTTGCCCTTGGCGGCCTTCACCACCTTTTCGATGACGGGCGTCAATTGCTTGCAGGGGCCGCACCACGGCGCCCAGAAATCGACCAGAACCGGCTGCTTCATGGATTCTGCAAGCACATCGTCGCGGAACGTCTGCGTGGTCGTGTCCTTGATCAGGCCAGCGTCTGCGGGTGGGTTGGCGGCAGCGTCGAACATGGGGCCTCTGCGGTCCGGAAGAATTCACCCCCATGTGGGGTTTTCGAGGCAAGTTGCAAGCGCGGGCGCGTGGGCTTCGCGCCATTCAGCTGTTTCACCGACAACCAAAGTGCTACGCCACCCCGGCTTTTTCGTTTGTCTCCTTTGGTCTATGTCTTGGGAAATGACAGCGTGGATGGATTTCTCCGCGCGAGAACACCGGGAGCGACGCATGTCCGAGAAGCTTTACGCCGTGTCTCCGGCTTGGGAGAAGCGCGCCCATATCGACGGGGCGGGATATCACCAGACCTATGCCGAGTCGGTGAAGGACAGCGTCGGCTTCTGGGGCGAGCACGGCAAGCGGATCGACTGGTTCAAGCCCTACACCAAGGTCAAGAACGTTTCGTACAAGCCCGGAAAGGTCTCGATCAAATGGTTCGAGGATGGCGTCACCAACGTCGCCTACAACTGCATCGACCGGCACCTTGCGAGGCGCGCCGATCAGGTGGCGATCATCTGGGAAGGCGATGATCCGGGTGTGTCGAAGAAGATCACGTACCGCGAACTCCACACCGAGGTCTGCCGTTTCGCCAACGTGCTCAAGAACAACGGCGTCAGGAAGGGCGACCGGGTTACCATCTACCTGCCGATGATCCCTGAGGCCGCATACGCCATGCTGGCTTGTGCAAGGATTGGCGCGGTGCATTCCATCGTCTTCGGCGGCTTCTCCCCGGACAGCCTGTCCAACCGCATCGAGGATTGCGACAGCGAGATCGTGATCACCGCCGACGAGGGAATGCGCGGCGGCAAGCCCGTGCCGCTGAAGAAGAACGTCGATGCGGCCGACCCGAAGGTGAAGGGCGGCATCAAGAAGGTGCTTGTCGTCAAGCACACCGGCAACGACATCCCCATGCACCATGGCCGCGATGTCTGGTATCATGAGGAAGCCGCCAAGGTGACGGCGCACTGCCCGCCGGCGGAGATGAAGGCGGAAGATCCGCTGTTCATCCTCTACACGTCAGGCTCCACGGGACGGCCCAAGGGCGTGCTGCACACCACGGCAGGCTATCTCGTCTATGCCGCGATGACGCACCAGTATGTGTTCGACTACCACGATGGCGATGTCTACTGGTGCACGGCAGACGTCGGCTGGGTGACGGGCCACAGCTACATCGTCTACGGTCCGCTCGCCAATGGCGCGACCACGCTGATGTTCGAGGGCATCCCCACCTATCCGTCGATCTCCCGCTTCTGGGATGTCATCGACAAGCATCAGGTCAACATCTTCTACACCGCACCGACCGCCATCCGCAGCCTGATGGGTGCGGGCGAGGAGCCGGTGAAGCGCACCAGCCGCCAGAGCCTGCGCCTGCTCGGCTCCGTCGGCGAGCCGATCAACCCGGAAGCCTGGGAGTGGTATCACAAGGTGGTGGGTGACGGGCGCTGCCCCATCGTCGACACCTGGTGGCAGACGGAGACCGGCGGAATCCTCATCACGCCGCTACCCGGTGCCATCGCGCAGAAGCCGGGCTCCGCGAC
>JBOFUS010000065.1:0-2145 GCA_051652685.1 Beijerinckiaceae bacterium | reverse complement strand
TCACTGTCTGCATGGCGATGGTGGAGCCCCCGCGCGAGGGGCCATCGGGGTCGTTGATCAGCTCGCGGATCACCTCCCAGTCCACGCCCGAATGCACGCAGAACAGTTGATCCTCCGACGTGATGACCGCGCGGACGAGGTGCGGCGACATGGTCTCCAGCGGCACCCACTGCCGCTCGACCATCGCGCCGGCGTACCAGCGCCACAGCATGAGCGTGGACGGCATCTCGAACATGCGCCCCGCGATGACCAGCGCAGCGACGCTCAGCACCGCAACCAGCACCAGCCGGAACAGCCATTTCGTCAGGCTCTGGAGAAGGGAAAGAACCAGCATACGGCCAGGGACATGGGGCGGGAGCATTGGTTTGTCACGCAAGTGAGGCGGGAAGGTGGTGGGGAGGGCGCGTGCCATCACGGCCTTGAACAGCGATGACCGATATTGCCCTCCATCGGACCTTTCACTGTCATGCCTTCACCCCTTCACCGCCGTACACTCAACCTCCACCCGCGCCCCAAGCGCCAGGCCGATACCTCCAAATGCACTCCGCGCCGGAAAATGTCCGGTGAAGAATGTCCGGTAGACATCGTTGAATGCTTCCCATTCAGCGATGTCGGCCAGCATGACAACGCAGCGAACGACATTGCTCATCTGGTACCCGGCCGCACCGAGCGCGGTACGGATATTCTCCATCACCTGCTGCGACTCACCGCGAATGCCGCCAGGAGCCAGCGTGAACGCGCCCGGCACGTTGCCAAGGAAGCCGGAGAGATAAAGTGTATTCCCGGCACGGACGGCTTCCGAGAATGGAACGCCCTTGGGCACGATCTTGCCGGAGTTGAGGAACTCTGTGCTGTCCGGTTGGGCGCTTACGGTCGATGGCAACATCATTACGGTAAAAAATATGCAAGCGGCCCATAGGGAGGAAGGGAATCGCATGGAGGCTTTCCTCTTGTGTCTGGATGGCTATCGGAAGGCGGCGTTCTCCCTGTGAGGCTTGGACGTCTTTTTTCGGGCGAATGGATGGCGATGGGGTATCTTGAACCAGCCGCGCGTTGCCAACAGCGCGAACAGCCAGGTCGGCGATACAACCGCATGATTTTGAAGTGTTCCGCCCAAGGCGAAGACTTTAGCCCGCTGAAGGCTGACCTTCGCCACCGAATGTGTCGGGCGCTATGGCGGCAAACCACTCAGAGGCTTCAACAACAATTCCACCGCGATCGCTGACCACAGGGCGTTAGGATTTTATCATCGACCAGCCGGGTTGGCTATGGTCGATCGCCTCCAACAGTGGCTCTTTGTCCTTACACCTTTCGAAGCACAAAGCGTTCCCCGACATCAAGGCAGGAACCGGGCATCCGTTTGTCATCCTCAACACTCTTGAATTTGTAAGACAACAAGCGCATAAACTGTCCGATTAAAATTCAGGAGAGAAACAATCATGCGCGATCATTTCAATAGGCGACAAATTCAGCAGTCTTTTCTCCTATTGTCGGTTATTCTTCTATCCATTTCTGACCATTCTCCCGCTTTGGCGCAAGCCGGGACGCAGCCAGATTGTCAGGCAACAGCGCTCGGCCTCGTCGCCGACGGCGTGACTGACAACACTGCCGCATTGCAAAATGCGATTGACGATTGCTCGGCCGCCGGCCGGCGTCTGGTCCTTGGGGGCGGCTCGTATCTTACAGGCAGCATCACGCTGCGCTCCAACCTGCATCTCCACATCGAGAAGGGAGCGACTCTTCAGGGGAGCGCCGATCCGATGGCCTATGACGGCGGCAGGATCCAGAAGGACAACGAGGGTAACGAGCAACCGCTCAAGCCGCTTATCTCCGGTGATAAGCTGCTGAACGTGAAGATCACTGGCGGGGGCAAGATCGACGGCAATGGCCAGGCGTTCTGGGACGCGCGCACCTATGACCGCAACTACAAAGGCAAAATCAAGCCGCGCCCGATGCCCTGGTTTGTGATCGAAGGTTGTCGCGATTTCACGCTCGACGGACCGACGCTGACCAATGCGCCGTCATTCACCTTCACGCTGGAGAACTGCGACGGCGCGTTGCTCACGAATTTCCGCATCGAGAACCCCTTCGACAGCCCCAACACCGATGGTGTGCAGATCAATGACAGCGTCGATGTGAAGGTGA
>JBOFUS010000064.1:0-4006 GCA_051652685.1 Beijerinckiaceae bacterium | reverse complement strand
GCCTGCATGACCAAGGCGCGGCAAGCGCCCTGATCACCTGAGGCAGTGCGGGATCGCAATGTCATGGAACTGTCATGTCGTCGCCCTACGCGTCAGCCGTACTCGCACAAAAAGGCTGTCCCATGCTTCGCGCCGCGCTTCTCGCCGCCACTTGCCTTGTGGCGATTCCAGCCAGCGCCGCCGAGGTGACGGTTCTGACCACCACGGATGCGAAGCTCAACATGGCCCCCTTGACGCTGCCGGGTGGTAAGGTCGTCAACTATACCACCGGCATCGGTTCGGGAGCCTTCCGCCACCCATCGGATCCGGCGAACGTGATCTGGACCGTTGGTGACCGTGGACCGAACATGACCTGCCCGGAAGCCGAAAAGCTGATTGGCCCTGAGGTCGGTCCTGCCTGCAAGGCGGTCCGCAACGGTCGCGTCTATCCGACACCCGATTATGTTCCCTCGATCTATAAGGTTGAGTTGGATGTCGCCGGCAAGTCATTCAAATTGCTGGAAACAATCACGCTCAAGACGAAGTCTGGCAAGCCGATCAGCGGCCTGCTGAATCCGCAAACCAAGGCGACAAAGGACACCGGCATTGATCTCGCCGGCAAGACTTTGCCCGACAACGCCGATAACTTCGATCTCGAAGCCATCGTGAAGCTGACGAACGGCACGTTCTGGGTGGCGGATGAGATGGGGCCTTCCATTGCCGAGCTTTCGGCCGACGGGCGCATCCTGCGCCGGCTCGTACCGGCCGATGCGGTGGCTGACTACAAGGCGTCGGAGGCCGAGATCATCGGCACTTTCCCCGCGATACTGTCGAAGCGCCAGGGCAACCGGGGCTTTGAGTCCATCGCCATCTCGCCGGACGAGAAATTCCTCTACGCCATCATGCAGAACCCGCTCGCAAACCCCAACGTGCGCGCCTACCAGGAAGCCAGGAACAGCCGCCTGTTCAAGATTGATATCACCACGTTGAAGATCGTCGGCCAGTACGTCTATCAGCTCGACGACCCGATGAGCTTTGGGGCGGACCCCTCCGACAAGCAGAACGATCCGCGCATCTCGGAGCTTTCTGCGCTGGGCACCGACCGTTTGCTGGTGCTTGAGCGCACGGAGCAGACCACCAAGCTGCACGAGATCGTGCTTGCCGGTGCGACGGACATCAAGGACACGGGTTGGGACGCCGCCGCAACCTCGCCCTCGCTGGAGCAGCTCAATGCGCTTGCCAACGTCAATGTGGTACCGGTGAAGAAGACACTGCGCTTCGACACCTTCCGCGACATGAAGAACGCGCCCGAGAAGATCGAGGGCGTGGCTTTCCTTGGCGACGGATCGATGGTGCTCATCAACGACAACGACTTCGGCATCCGCGGGGACAAGACACAGATCCTTGTCGTCAAGGGTGCCGTCACGCCGGACAGAGCGGTTTTCGCCAAGTAGAGCGGTAGAGCGCACCGGCGCGGCTTGTGCCACGCCGGTGCCTCCATTAGGGCGGAGGGACAGCAAACCCCTGAAGGGCCCGAATCCCCATGGTCGATCTTGTCGTCTCCGAGAACCAGATTATCGAGCGCATCCTAACGATGGAGCTCGTTCGTGTCACGGAGCGTGCGGCGGTCGCGGCTGCGCGGCTGCGCGGTCATGGCGATGAAACAGCTGCTGACCAGGCTGCGGTTGACGCCATGCGCCGCGAACTCAATCGTTTGCCAATCGACGGCGAAGTGGTGATCGGCGAGGGCGAACGCGACGAAGCGCCCATGCTCTACATCGGTGAAAAGGTCGGCACCAAGAAGGGCCCAAAGGTCGATATTGCCGTCGATCCACTGGAGGGCACCACGCTTTGCGCCAAAGACATGCCCGGCTCCATCGCGGTGATGGCGATGGCGCAGGCCGGCACATTGCTCTATGCGCCTGACGTTTACATGGACAAGATCGCCATCGGCCCCGGGTACGCTAGGGGTGTTGTCGATCTCGATGCTTCGCCAACCGACAACATCCACGCACTGGCCAAAGCCAAAGGCGTAAAGGCTGCCGACATCACCGCGCTGGTGATGGACCGCCCGCGCCATGCGAAGCTCATCGCTGAGCTCCGCCAGATCGGCTGCGCCATCCGCCTGATCACCGACGGCGATGTCGTCGGCGTCATCCAGACAACGGAGCCGGATATGACAGGCATCGACATCTACCTCGGCATCGGCGGCGCGCCGGAAGGCGTGCTGGCGGCGGGCGCGCTGCGCTGTGTCGGTGGCCAGATGCAGGGTCGCCTGATCCTCGACAGCCAGTCGAAGATCGAGCGTGCAGCCAAGATGGGCGTCAAGGATCCGAAGAAGAAGTACGACCTTTCCGAGCTTGCTTCCGGCGACACAGTCGTGGCCGCCACCGGTGTTACGGATGGTTCGCTGCTGAAGGGCGTGAAGTTCCGGGGGAACATTGTCGAGACCGAAACGATCATCTACCGTTCGCTGACAGGGACCGTGCGGCGGATTGCGGGCGAGCACCGTGAACTTCGGAAGTTTGCTCTGGATTGACCGGCGCTGCGTCGCCTCCCATGACCGACGCCTTTCTTTCTGTCACACGCTCGGCGCTTGACCGCCGCTGGATCGACCGGCTCGACGCCGCCGGTCACCGCGAGGCACTCGCCATCCAGCAGACGCACGGCCTTGGCGACACGCTGTCGCGCATTGTCGCCGGCCGTGGCGTAACCGTGGGCAACGTCGAGGATTTCCTCAATCCGACGCTCCGCCGCCTGATGCCGGACCCGGCGACGCTGCGCGACATGGATGCGGCGGCGGAGCGGCTATTGAGCGCCATACGCAACCGCGAGAGGGTGGCGATCTTCGGAGACTATGACGTGGACGGCGCGACATCTTCGGCGCTGCTGTCCGGCTATCTTGGGCATTTCGGTGTGACGACCGCGATCCACATTCCCGACCGCATCACGGAAGGCTATGGCCCCAACGTCGAGGCGATCCGCAAACTGCGGGAGGAGGGGGCGTCGCTTCTCGTCACCGTCGATTGTGGCGTTTCCAGCCACGAGCCACTGGCAGAAGCACGCCGCATCGGGCTCGATGTCGTTGTCCTCGACCATCACCTCGCGCCTGCGGAGCTTCCATCCGCGACGGCCATCGTCAATCCCAACCGTCAGGACGACGTCTCGGGGCTGGGCCATCTGGCTGCCTGTGGCGTGGTGTTCATGACGCTCGCGCGCCTTCAGGCATTGCTCCGGCAGGCGGGCGAGCCGGTCCCCGACCTGATGACAGCCCTTGATCTGGTGGCGCTGGGGACCGTGGCGGATGTGGTGGCTCTCACCGGCCTCAACCGTGCCTTCGTGGCGCAGGGGCTGAAGATCATCCGCCAGCGCCAGCGGCCAGGGCTTGCGGCGCTGATGGATGCCGCCGGCCTCGCGGAGCCGCCGGAGGCCTGGCATCTGGGCTTTTTGCTCGGCCCCCGTATCAACGCCGGCGGGCGCATCGGCGATGCAGCGCTCGGCGCGCGCCTGCTGACCACGGCTGATCCGGTGGAAGCCGGGCGCATTGCTGCCGATCTCGACCGCCTGAACCGCGAGCGGCAGACGCTGGAGCAGATTATGCTGCATCAGGCGGAGGAGATGGCCGACGCCGATCTTGCCCGCCGTGGCGACGGTGCGGTGACGGTTGTCGGCTCGGCCGACTGGCACCCGGGCGTCGTCGGCCTCGTCGCCTCGCGGCTCAAGGACCGATACCGTCGTCCGGCGGTCGCCATCGCCTGGGACGTCGAAAAAGGACAGGGCGTCGCCTCCGCTCGTTCCATTCCCGGCGTCGATCTCGGCCGCGCGGTACGCGCTGCTTTCGAGGCCGGCGTCATTCTCAAAGGCGGCGGCCATGCCATGGCCGCCGGGTTGACGCTTGTGGCCGGCGGCGAAGACACGCTGCGCGCCTTCCTTGAGGAGCGGCTTTCCGGCGATGTGGCAACGGAGCGTGCGGAGAACACCATCAAGGTCGATGCGGCGCTGACCGCCGCAGCGCTGACCGCGGAGC
>JBOFUS010000063.1:0-9607 GCA_051652685.1 Beijerinckiaceae bacterium | reverse complement strand
CGCTGCTCGCCACCGCGATCACGGCCGCACTGTTCTTCTGCCTTGCCCTGTGGCCCAAACCGCAGCTTGAAGTGGCAACCGCGCTGCTGGCGCTGATTGGCTTCTTCGGCCTCACCTACAGTCTTCTGCTGGGCCATGGTCGAAGCTTCGTGCCCGATCACCTGCTGGGGCGTGGCGTCACCTGTCTCAATTTCCTGGCCATCGGCGGCGCAGGGCTGATGCAGGCCACTACGGGAGCCGCAATGGAGCGGCAGCTTGCGGCGGGCATCTCTCCGACAGAGGCCTTCGCCCATGTCCACTTCGGGATGGCTGTGGCGCTCATGATCGGCACGATGTTGTTCCTGCGCGCCCCGGGCAAGCCCGTATAAGCGATAACCCGGTCAGGTCAGCGCCCGCAGCGGGCGAAGACCATGTTGCCATACTTCCGCTTGGGCTCGGGATCGTTGTAGCTGAACACCAGCACCTGCCCGTTCCACGATGCCACCGACTTGGTGACGCGCGGGTTGCCGCCGTCGGCCGCGATAATCTCGCCGGAGCGCACGACCATCTCGCGCGGGCGGCCCTCGAAGGCCTCGAACATCATCGCGCCGCCGTTGGGCCCTTTCGAAATCACATAGGGTTGCGAGCAGAAGCCGCGCGCCTGGCGCGTCACGTTCGCCGCGTCCGTATCGCTCCAGTAGGCAGCAACGCCCCAGCGGCCGACCAGATCCTCCGTGCGCAGCGACTGCGCCGAGGCGGGAACGAGGCCGAGAACAAACAGGCCGGCGATGATCGTGAGGCGCATGATGGACTTCCTTTTCTTGAACATGAAATAGCGCGCTGCGCCTTGAGGCCAAGGATGGTGCTTGACAGAAATCTTAAGTTCGTATTTTGTTCTTATTATCGCTGTTTGTTCCGAGGTCGTCATGTCTCTCGCCATCACCCAGTCCATCATGCGCTTCCGGCAGGATTTCATGAGCCAGAACTTTCTCGACAAGAGCCTCAGTGAAACGGGCTTGCCGGATCGCAACTTTGTGGGTTCCGGCATTGATCCGGAGCGCAGGCGCGGGCGCGGCGCTGTTACCAACGCTTCTGGCCGGCATGAGCGCTTCGTGCGCGAAGCGGCGGACGACGGTTGGGAGGGGCTGTCAGACCTGCCGCCCTTCCTCACAGACGTGACAATGGAGAAGGCCCGGACGATCATCACGCGCAACGATTCGCCCGATCTCTCGTTTGATCGCTCCGTGAACCCCTATCGTGGCTGCGAGCATGGCTGCGCCTATTGTTACGCGCGGCCAAGCCACGCCAACATGGGACTTTCGCCAGGTCTTGATTTCGAGACGCGGCTCTACGCCAAGACCAACGCGGCGGAGGTTCTGCGGCGGGAACTGATGGTGCCGGGCTACCAGGCGCGCACGCTCGCCATCGGTACCAACACCGACGCCTACCAGCCGATCGAGCGGACGCACCGGATCATGCGCGGCATCCTTGAGGTGCTGTCCGAGTTCAATCATCCGGTCGGCATCGTCACCAAGTCGGCACTGGTGACGCGCGACATCGATCTGCTGGCGCCCATGGCAGCACGCGGCCTCGCCAAGGTGGCGATCTCGATCACGACGCTGGACCGCACGCTGTCACGCAAGCTGGAGCCGCGCGCGGCGGCACCGGAGAAACGGCTGGCTGCCGTGCGCGCGCTCGCTGCCGCCGGCATTCCGGTGACGGTTCTGGTGGCTCCGGTGATCCCCGGAATCAACGACCACGAGGTCGAGGCGATTCTCGAGAAAGCGCGGGAGGCCGGCGCAACCGAGGCCGGGTATGTGCTGCTCAGGCTGCCGCTGGAGGTGCGCGACATCTTCCGCGAATGGCTGCTGGAACATGCGCCCGGCAAGCTGCGCCATGTGATGAGCCTTATCCAGTCGACGCGCGGTGGCAAGGACTACGACAGTGCTTTTGGTCAAAGACAAACGGGCACGGGCGGCTATGCATGGACACTCGGGCGGCGCTTCCAGCTTGCCGCGAAGCGGCTCGGCTACAATCCGACGCGCACCAGACTCCAGACCGATCTCTTCCACCGTCCGGCCGGCCCCGGCGACCAGCTGTCGCTGCTGTGATGCACGCACTTCGCCCGCGAGATCGCCATTTCCCCGGGGCGGCTACGGTGATATCGGAACGCGATGCGATACATTTCCACGCGGGGCGAGGCCCCGGCCCTGTCCTTCTCCGACGCCGTGCTGGCGGGCCTTGCCCGCGACGGCGGGCTCTACCTGCCGGAAACCTGGCCCCAGCTGTCCGGGGAAACCATCGCTGGCTTTGCCGGCCGTCCGTTCCACGAGGTCGCGGCGGCGGTGCTTACGCCTTTCATCGATGGCGAGATCGACGCCTCGACGCTGTCGCGCATGACGGAGGAGGCCTATGCCGGCTTCGGACACCCGGCGGTGACGCCACTCCGGCAGATCGACACGGATACTTTCGTGCTGGAGCTTTTCCATGGACCAACGCTCGCCTTCAAGGACGTGGCGATGCAGTTGCTGGCGCGGCTGATGGACCATATCCTCGCACAACGCGGCAAGAGGGCGACCATCGTGGGTGCGACCTCGGGCGATACAGGCGGCGCTGCGGTCGAGGCCTTCCGGGGCTCGGAGCGCGTCGATGTGGCAATTCTCTACCCGCAGGGCCGCGTTTCGGATGTGCAGCGGCGGATGATGACCACGCCGACCGAGGAGAATGTACGGGCCATCGCCATCGACGGGGATTTCGACGATTGCCAGGCGCTGGTGAAGGCCATGTTCAACCACCAGGCCTTCCGCGACCGTGTGCGGCTTTCGGGCATCAACTCGATCAACTGGGGCCGGATCGTGGCCCAGGCGACCTACTATTTCGTGGCGGCCGCCGCACTTGGCGCACCACACCGCAAGATGGCCTTCAGCGTGCCCACCGGCAATTTCGGCGACATCTTCGCGGGCCATGTGGCGAAACGGATGGGATTGCCGATCGAGCGGCTGGTCATCGCGACCAACGACAACGACATTCTGGCGCGCACGCGGGACACCGGCATCTACGAGATGAAGACCGTCGCGGCGACCACATCGCCCAGCATGGACATCCAGATATCGTCGAATTTCGAGCGCTGGCTGTTTGCGGCGAATGGCGGGGACGCGGGCGAGGTGCGCGCCCAGATGGCGGCGCTGGCGCAGGGGCGGCGCTTCAGCCTGTCGCCCCGTCAATGGGCCGAGATGCAGGCGACACTTGGTGCGGCCCGCGCCGACGAGGCGACGGTGGCAACCACGATCCGCAAGGTCTCAGCCAGGAGCGGCTACACGGTCGAGCCCCATACGGCCTGTGGCGTGGCGGCGCTCGAAGGTCAGGATCTCCCCGCCGGCGTCCCGCGCGTCGTGCTTGCGACGGCGCATCCGGCGAAGTTTCCCGATGCGATGGAGTCGATCACAGGCGAGCGTCCGGAATTACCCACGCGGCTGTCGCGGTTGATGATCGATCCGGAACGTATTTCGCACCTGCCGAACGATCTTCGGGCGGTGGAACGCTTTATCGAGAATATGGTTGGCGCGCGCGCCGGAGACGCTGCATGATCCCGAAGATCACCACATTGCCTTCGGGCCTGCGCGTCGCGACGCTGGCGATGCCCCATGTGGAGACGGCCTCTCTTGCCATTGTCGCAGGTGCCGGCTCCCGCGACGAGCACGCTGACGAGCATGGCCTCGCACATTTTCTGGAGCACATGGCCTTCAAGGGGACCCGGCGACGCTCTGCACGCGCCATCGCTGAAGAGATCGAGGCGGTCGGCGGCGATATCAACGCAGCGACCAGTGTCGAGACAACTGCGTATACCGCGCGGGTACTCGGCGCTGATATCGGTCTTGGCATGGATGTCCTTTCCGACATCCTGACGGACAGTCTTTTCGATGCGGAGGAACTGGAGCGCGAGAAGGGTGTCGTGCTGCAGGAGATCGCGGCGGTGGACGACACGCCGGACGATCTGGTCTTCGATCTTCTCACCGAGACTGCTTTCCCGGGGCAGGAAATCGGACGGCCGATCCTTGGAACACCGGATGCCGTGAAGTCGCTTGATGCAACGCGCATCCGCGGCTTCCTCGGCCGCGAGTATGCGGCTCAGAATATGGTTGTCGCTGCGGCCGGCGCGGTTGAACATGACGAAATTCTGCGCGAGGCCGAGGTCCGCCTTTCAGGGTTTGCGACGTCCACCGCGCGGGAGCGCAAGAGCGCCCGCTACGTGGGTGGCGAGCATCGGCTCGTCCGCAAGCTTGAGCAAAGCCACGTGACGCTCGGCTTTGCGGCACCCTCCCACCATGATCCCGACTTCTACGCCGCGCAGGTTTTCGTCAACGCCGTCGGCGGCGGCATGTCGTCGAGACTTTTCCAGGAAGTGCGCGAGAAGCGCGGCCTCGCCTACTCGGTCTACGGTTTCCTTTGGGGCTACGCGGATGCCGGCATGTTCGGAATCTACTATGGCGCGTCCGACAAGACGGCGAAGGAAGCGATGACCGTGTCGCTGGATTGCCTTCTTGATGCGAGGGAATCGATCAGCGAAGCGGAGGTTGCGCGGGCGCGGGCACAACTCAAGGTCTCGTTGCTGATGGCGCTTGAAAGCTCGAGCGCACGCGCCGACCAGATGGCGCGGCATCTGCTGGCGTATGGCAGGCTGATCCCGACGGCCGAGATTGTGGCAAAGGTCGATGCGATAACGCCGGAAGACGTGATGCGCGTTGCCAGCCGCATCCTGGGGGCTCCGCCGACACTTGCTGCGGTCGGCCCTGGCAGGGGTTTGCCACGGTTGACCGATGTTACCGCCCGGCTCGGCGCGCCCCGCGCCAGGTTGACGGCAGCCTGAGCGCGATCGGAGCTTTCTTCCCGATGCTGATCCTGCGTCACTCTGCGCTCCGGAGGCCGGATCTGGTGATCGAGGGTGAACGCCATGTCCTGCGACCGCCCCGCCCCGAAGACCATCCGGCCTGGAGCCGCTTGAGGGAAGAAAGCCGCGCTTTCCTCGAACCATGGGAGCCGGTCTGGCCGGCGGATGACCTGACGCCTGCAGCATACCGCGCACGTCTCGGTCGCTACAGGCGCAGCATCGCGGACGATTTGGCCTATCCGTTTCTGCTTTTCGACAGGGCAAGCGGCGCGCTGCTCGGCGGGCTGAACCTGACACAGGTCAGGCGCGGGGCCGCAAGCATGGCCTCCCTCGGTTACTGGATGGGTGCGAAGCACGCCGGGCAGGGCCATATGGGCGAAGCGGTACGCCTTGCGCTTGAGGCCGCCCGAGCACGGCTGCATTTGCGGCGCATCGAAGCGGCCTGTCTGCCGGAGAACGCGGCGTCGATCCGGCTTCTGACAGGTGCAGGCTTCGTGCGCGAGGGCTTTGCGCCGGAGTATCTCAATATCGCCGGCGCATGGCGCGACCACATTCTTTTTGGAAAGCTTGTCACGCGCGGTTGACGTTTCGCGCGGGCTGTCCCGGCCCTCTTCTCCTGCGGGGCTGGCGCGCGGCGCACGCATCCCCTACATAAGGATCGCGGGGCTGCGCGGACCGACAGGAGACTGTATTCTCGGGCCTTATCGACTCCTCGGGAGCTGTCCCTGTCCTGGACCGTGGTCTGGGGTACACGGCGCCCACCTACTGCTGTAGGTCTCCGGAATCGATGCTCCATCGACCGAGGTGGCTCCGCACTTCCTGCATTGAGTGAACGTGCTGCGGACGGGCATGACCGAATCGAAGGCCGATATCCGCAAGCAGGTGCTCGCGAAGCGCAACGGGGTCTCGGCTGAATGGCGGGCGATGGCTTCGGCGGATATCGCCCGCCACGCGCTTGCTCCCGTCGCAAATGGTCCGGGCGGCGCGCTGGCTGGTTACTGGCCGTACAAGTCCGAGGCCGATCCGCGCCCTCTCATGGAGGTGGCCAGCCGCTTCGGTCGGTCGCTGGCGCTGCCTGTGATCCATCATCCTGACGTGATCTTCCGCCGCTGGATCGATGGCGTAGAACTGGTCGATGCCGGCTTCGGAACGCTTGGCCCCGACGAATCGGCAGACGAACTCCGGCCAACGATTCTCCTCGTTCCACTCGCGGCCTTCGATGCCTCCGGCCAACGCATTGGCTGGGGCGAGGGCCATTACGACCGCGTTATCGCGCGGCTGATTGCGGATGGCGATGATCTGCTGACCATCGGCGTCGCTTTCTCCTTTCAGCAGGTGGACCGCGTGCCCGCCGAGGCGCACGACCGGCCGCTGGACCTGATTGTCACGGAGCTTGGCGTGATCAAGCGCGGTTGACGGCGCGCGCGGCTGCCCCCACTGGACGCCGATGCGCATTCTCTTCATTGGCGATATCGTCGGGCGGCCCGGACGCGCGGTCCTCTGCGACCGTTTGCCGGAACTTCGCCGGCGCTGGGCGCTCGATGCCGTCATCGTCAACGGCGAGAACGCCGCAGGCGGCTTCGGCATCACGGAAGAGATCTACCATGATTTCCGCGACGCCGGCGCAGACGCCATCACGCTGGGCAACCACAGCTTTGACCAGCGCGAGGCGCTGGTTTTCATCGCACGGGCGGACCGGTTGATTCGTCCGGTCAATTATCCCGCCGGCACGCCGGGGCGCGGCACGGTGCTGTTCGAAACTGCGGATGGGCGGCGTGTGCTTGTGATCAACGCCATGGGCAGGCTCTACATGGATGCGCTTGACGATCCCTTTCGCGCAGTGGAGCGCGAGGTGGAGGCCTGTCCGCTGGGCGCTGTGGCGGATGCCATTGTGGTCGACATGCATGCGGAGGCCACGTCTGAAAAGCAGGCGATAGGCTATTTTCTGGATGGCCGCGTCAGCCTTGTCGTCGGCACGCATACCCACGTTCCGACGGCTGACCACCGCATCCTGCCGGCAGGCACAGCCTTTCAGTCCGACGCCGGGATGACCGGGGCTTACGAATCGATTCTCGGCATGGACCGGCGCGAGCCGATCCGCCGCTGGCTGGAAAAGACCCCGGGCAGCCGGCTGGAGGCTGCCGAGGGACCCGGCTCGCTTTGCGGGCTCGCGGTCGAAACCGACGACCGCACGGGACTGGCGCTGCGTGTCGCGCCGGTTCGCCTCGGCGGCGCGCTTGAGCAGGCGCTGCCTGCCTTCTGGGAGCCGGTAACCTGACGCGTATTCCGGACTCTTGAACACGTCCGGCGCGTCTGCCACAATTCGGCCCCTGTCTGTTCGCATTTGTGGTGTCGCGAAGCGCCCCGGTGACGGCTGGCGCAATGGAAAAGCCGATGCCCACGATCACGCTGGTCGATGATGACCGCAACATTCTCACCTCCGTCGCCATGGCGCTGGAGGCGGAAGGGTTCCGGATCAACACCTACACCGACGGTGCCTCGGCGCTGGATGGCCTGAAGCAGAACCCGCCGGACCTCGCGATCTTTGACATCAAGATGCCGCGCATGGACGGGATGGAGCTTCTGCGCCGGCTGCGGCAGAAATCGGACCTGCCAGTGATCTTCCTGACGTCGAAGGACGAGGAGATCGACGAGCTCTTCGGCCTCAAGATCGGCGCGGATGACTATATCCGCAAGCCCTTCTCACAGCGGCTGCTGGTGGAGCGCGTCAAGGCGATCCTGCGGCGCGTTGGCGCGAAGGACATGGCCCCCGCCAACAAGGATGGCGACGCCAAGGTCATCGAGCGCGGCCTGCTGAGCATGGACCCGGAGCGCCACACCGTGACGTGGCGCGGCAAGCAGGTGGTGCTGACGGTGACGGAATTCCTGATTCTCCAGAGCCTCGCCCAGCGGCCCGGCGTGGTGAAGAGCCGCAATGCGTTGATGGATGTTGCCTACGACGACCAGGTCTATGTGGACGACCGCACCATCGACAGCCACATCAAGCGGCTTCGCAAGAAGTTCAAGGTTGCGGATGATGATTTCGAGATGATCGAGACGCTCTATGGCGTGGGTTACCGGTTCAGGGAATAGGACCGCTCAGCAGCTTGCGACAGAAGTGTCATCGTCGCGTCGCAACATCTACATGCTTCGCGTTCAGCGCTCACGCGTCACAAGCTGAACGCGAGGAAACCATGACTGAGCACCACTTCATTCCACAGTTCGATATCGGCGCTGTCGTTCACATGCGTTCCGGCGGTCCCGGCCTTACCGTGCTGGGCTACGCGGGTGATCGGGTTCATTGCGTCTTCTTTTCCGAGGAGATCGGCGAATTCCGCGAAACCATGCTGCCTGAGGTTGCACTCGAGCTCATCACCCTCATCGATATGGAAGACGGCGACGAGGACGAAGAGAATGAAGGCGAAGAAGAGACGGAACACAAGATTTCCTGATCTCACGACCTTCCTTACGAGAATGTGACACGGCGCGGGATCGACTCCCGCGCCGTTGTCATGTTGGTTTGCCGCGTCCGGCCAAAACCCGGCAACAACTTTCAGGGAGGTGCGCGAACACCAATGAACAAACGCAACTTGCTGGCGCTTGCGCTGCTCGCCTTCACTGCGGTTCCCGCAGCGGCACAGCGGATCGAATACGACATCTATGACAAGTCGGACTTCGACAAAAAGCTCGCCAGCGGCAAGCCCGTGGTGGTCCACGTCAACACGACGTGGTGACCCGTGTGCAGACGCCAGGTCCTGGCGTTGACTGAACTGCAGAAAGAAGCGCGGTTCGCAAAACTCGATTTCCTCCGTTTCGATTTCGACACGGAGGCGGCGTTCAAGCAGGCCTACAAGGTTCCCGTGCGTTCGGTGATCATCGTGTTCCGCAATGGACACGAGATCGAGCGGATCACGGCGAATGGTGACAAGGCGGCAATCGAGGCGCTGCTGAAGAAAGCGCTCTGAACGTCGGAAGGGATCGAATCATCAGCCCCGGCCCTTGCGGCCGGGGTTTTTCGTTAGAATCAGCGTGCAAACCGTTGGTTGCAGTCTGCCACATGCATCCTTGCCGTCATTGCGAGCAAAGCGAAGCAATCCAGACGACGTGTCCGAGAGAATCAGGTGCCCATCGGCGCGCGCCCAACGTTGGCTGGATTGCTTCGCCCTCATCCTGAGCCTGTCGAAGGACTCTCGCAATGACGAACTGGCAGCCTCCATGTCCGCGCGGCGCATCAACTCCGCTGGCATATCGGCTCGCCTTGATGAACAAAGTATCTTGGCCCTGCCCGTCCGATTCACCATTCACCATGTTAATCAGCCACTTGCCTCTGAACACCAAGCGCAGGCCGCCATCCGTTAACGAAACCTTTCCAGCATTGTTCAAAGGCCGGAAACAAGCGTGGCGTTTTCGCAACAGGGGCTTGAAAAGGCCTGTTCTTGGCCGCTTTTCCGCCCTGCCGCGGTTGCTGCCCGCAACACCCCGTGTCAGGTGTTCAGGGCGAAGGGGGCTACCCGTTCGTTCCTTCTGCGTCTTTCGGGCCCACAAGTCCGGCAGTCGCGGGTGAAAGGGAAAAGATGGAAGGCCGGGTGACCGGACAACTATCGAAGCTCCCATTTGGTCTCAACTTTGGAGGTTTAACCATGAAGCTCTTCAAGAGCCTTCTCCTTGGTACCGCCGCTGGCATCGTTGCCACGTCGGGTGCCATGGCTGCGGATCTCGGCGCCAAGAAGCCGAGCCCGG
>JBOFUS010000062.1:0-6420 GCA_051652685.1 Beijerinckiaceae bacterium | reverse complement strand
AACGCAAAGATTTGAAACCTGCCGCTACGTCAGGTTTGATTTTTTGTTCAATCCCCGCACCGCATAAAGTTTTCGTCAACCTAACGCGGGCTATCGTTTCCACGTAGGCTGATTCTGCGGGGCAACGCCTGTGGCGCTGGAAAACAAGACGGCGACAATGCCGCAGGAAACGCTGACCCAGCCCGAGGAATCGCGGCTGCGCGCAGCCATGGTCGAGGCGCTCTACGGCACACCAGGCGCGATCATTGGAGGCATGTCGCTTATTTGCGCCAGCGTCTTTGGAGCCTGGGCAATCAGCGGCGATGCGGTGCTTCTGACAATTGCTGTCCTGCTCACCTGCATCATGGTGTTCCGGTTGCGCTCCCACGTGATGTTCACCCGCATCGGCCGTGGCAACGCCGAGCGCATAATCAATGTGCGTTTCGAGCGCGAGGCCGCCGCTGGTGCGTGGCTGACAGCGGCCAACGTCGGCGCTTTTGGGGCCTGGACGGTCTGCACCGATCCGAACGGTCCCATCGCCATCCTCGGCGTGGCCCAGACCATGGGTTATCTTGCAGGGATTGCAGGGCGCAATCATTCCCGTCCGTACATCACCGCCGTTCAATCGCTGATCGTCTCGACGCCGTTCATTGCCGGGCTGCTGATGGCGGGCACCATTGCCTACCTGATGATCGGCGCGGCGGTTGCGTTCACTGTGCTCGTGACCCTGTCGAGTGTCGGCTCGCTGCACGAGGTGTTCGTGTCGCGATACCGCACGATGCGCGAACTGGAGATGGTGGCGACGCGAGACCCGCTGACGGGTCTGCTCAACCGCTACGCCTTCATGAAGGAACTCGCCGCCCGCACGGAACGGGACGTGCCAACCAGTGCCCTCGCGATTGATCTTGATGGTTTCAAGCATATCAACGACGTCTTCGGCCATGACATCGGCGACCTGCTTCTCAAGGAAGCCGCGGTTCGCATTACGGCGCAGCTGTCGCCGCAGTCCGTGACGGCGCGCATCGGTGGCGATGAGTTTCTGGTGCTCAGCCCGGAACTGGATGAATTGGAACTTTGCAGGCAGGCGGAAGCGATCATCGCCAGCATCGGCGAACCCTTCATTATCCGCAATGTTGCGCTGCGCGCAGGTGTCAGCATCGGCGTCGTGGCAGGCGCAGGCCAACAGGCCGAAGCCTTGCTGAAGGAGGCTGATCTCGCGCTTTATGCCGCAAAGGACGGCGGCCGGAACCGCGCCTGTGTCTTCACGCCAGCGCTGCGCAGCAGCTACGACGACCGCATCAGCCTCGAAAGTGACCTGCGCCGGGCGATCGAACAGGGCGATATCACGCTCGCCTACCAGCCGATCATCGACCCGGACACGCGGCGCGCCACCTTTGCCGAGGCGCTGATGCGTTGGACACACGCAACGCGTGGTCCGGTGCCGCCGTCCGTCTTTGTACAGGTGGCCGAGACGACGGGGCTGATCACGGTGCTTGGCGCATGGGTCATCCAGAACGCCTGTCAGGAAGCGGCACGATGGCCAAATGACATCGGCGTCAGCGTCAATCTCTCCGCCCGCCAGTTTCGCGCGGACCATGATCTGGCGGCAGTGGTGAAGGCGGCGCTTGCCCGCGCACGGCTTTCACCCGAACGGCTGACCTTGGAGATCACCGAGACCGCGATGTTCGATGACAGCGGTCTCGTGCATGCGACACTCACCAAGATTCGCAAGATGGGCGTGAAGATCGCGCTCGACGATTTCGGCACCGGCTATTCCTCGCTTAGCTATCTGGCGGAGCTGCCGCTCGACAAGCTGAAAATCGACCGCACCTTCACCACGCGGATTGCGAGTTCGGACCGCAGCTACAGCCTGCTGAAGGGCGTGGCGGCGCTCGCCCGCGATCTCGGCCTTGACCTGATCATTGAGGGCGTCGAGACCTCGGCGCAGCTCGATCTGCTGCGCGGGCTGGGCGTCGATGGCGTGCAGGGCTACGTCTTCGCGAAGGCGATGCCGGGAGAGGATTTCAACCGGCTCTGCGTCAGCCGCTTCAAGCCCGTCGATGCGGCCGGGGAAACCGAACAGCGGCGCCGCGCGCTGCACTGAGTTCCGCGTTAACCACTCGTTTAATATTTTAAAGAAACCGTTAAGAATCGGGGTTAAGCTTCTCTCAATCAAAAGGGAGCAGAGGCCAATGATTCCCAACTACCCCGCTGGCAAGGACCTGATCAGCGCCGCCGATGTGAGCCGGGACGATCTCGACGACGTGCTTGCGAGGGCTGCCAGCCTGATGCGCGGCGGGCGCGGAGCAAGCGAGGCGGGAGGCCAGCGCCGCGTGATCGGCAACCTCTTCTTCCAGCGCAGCACGCGCACCAAGCTCGGCTTCCAGGTGGCGGCCCTCAAGCTCGGCCACAATGCGCTCGATGCCTATGATCCCGAGCGCAACCGCGTCGGTTCCGCCAATGGCGACAGCTTCGAGGACCATATCCGCACCATCGCGGAGTTCACCGACCTGCTCGTGGTGCGTCACAGCGATGAACTTGCCTGCAAGGACGTGTCGCGGATCGCGCACGTGCCGGTGATCAACGCCGGCAATGGCGCGGAGGAACATCCGACACAAGCGCTGATCGACCTCTTTTGCATGATCGAGATGCGTGGCCCGGTCGCCGGTCAGAAGCTCGCCATCTGCTGCGACAGCCAGGCGCGCTACGCCTATTCGCTGCTGCTGCTGCTGGAAAAGATGCCGCCGGCAAAACTGACCTTCTGCGTCGATCCCGACCAGCCCTTCGCGGAAAACACCAGCGCAGCACTGACGCGGCTGGCAAGGCTGGGTGTGGAGATCGATATCGTGCACGATATCGAGGATTGCCTCGACCATGACGTGCTGAACCTGCAGACGCAGGACCTGACGAGCAAGGTGAAGAGCCGGCTGGGCGAAGGCGACCTTAAGTCCCATGCCGAGCGCGACGCCTTCACGCTGACCGCCGACAAGGTGCTTCGGGCGAAGTCGGACATCATCATCCTCAACCCCCTGCCCCGGCAGGGCGAGCTTGACCCGTCCTGCGACGCGCTGCCCAATGCGCGCTATTTCGACCAGGTGAAGCTCTCAACCTACATGCGCATGGCGGTGCTTGATCGCATGCTGTGCGGGACGCCGTGGACCGGGCGGATTGTGCCGCGGACGGTGGTGGCACCGGGCGTGGTGTGGCGGGCGCGGGAAGCGGTTGGGGCTGGGGCGTCGGTGTAAAATGCCCGCTTCTCCCTTGGGAGAAGCTGTGAGGCGGAGCCTGACTGATGAGGGTCAGCACTGCCGGTGTGGGGTGGACCCTCATCCGACAGCCTTTGGCGGCCACCTTCTCCCAAGGGAGAAGGGAGAGGTTCATACCATCCCCACCGCCACCGCCGCAATCTTCTCCGCGGTCACCCGCAACTCGGCCTCCAGAACCGGCGCGTAAGGCACCGGCGCGCGCGGCGCTCCGAGCCTTCGCACTGGTGCCTTAAGAGCCCCGTGCAGTTCCTCCGCCACCGTCGCGGCGATCTCGGCACCAAAGCCCGCGACCCGCACCGCCTCATGCGCCACCAGCAAGCGGCCGGTGCGGGCGACGCTTGACAGCACGCAATCCCGGTCCCACGGCCAGAGCGTGCGCAGGTCGATCACCTCGATCTCGACGCCCTCCCTTGCGGCGATTTCAGCAGCGGCGAGCGCGTCATGCACGGTCGCCGACCATGATACGACGGTAACATCCCTCCCCGCGCGGGCGATGCGCGCCTTGCCGAAGGGCACGAGATGTTCATCGTCCGGTGTCTTGTCCTTCACGCCCCACAGGTTCTTGTGCTCCATGTAGACGACCGGATCGTCGGAGCGGATGGCGGTCTTGAGCAGGCCGAGATTGTCAGCAGGCGTCGCGGGGCACACCACCACCAGGCCCGGTGTATGGGCATACCACGCCTCCAGCGACTGCGAGTGCTGGGCGGCCGATGAGCGCCACATGCCGATGGGCTCGCGCACCACCAGCGGCACGCGGCTCTGTCCGCCGAACATGTAGCGGGCTTTCGCGGCCTGGTTGATCAACTCGTCCATGGCGCAGAGCGCGAAATCAGAGAAGCGCATCTCGACGACGGGCCGCGTGCCCATCATCGCGGCACCCACCGCCGCGCCCATGATGGCGGATTCCGAGATCGGCGCATCGGCAATACGGGCCGGGCCGAATTCATCGACAAGCCCGAGATACTGGCCGAAGACCCCTCCCCGGCCAATGTCCTCGCCCACCGCCCAGACGGTCGGGTCGCGGCGCATTTCCTCGGTGAGCGCCCGGCGCGCGGCTTCGAGATAGGTCTGGATCGCCATGTCGGCCTCTCCTCAAAAGGCCATGACGCGCGGATCACCGGCGTCCTGCACGTCTTCCAATGCTCGCGAGACGGGCGGCAGGGGCGAATCTGCCGCGACGCGATAGGCCATCCCGATCTCTTCCGAGATCAGCGCACGGTCGGCGGCAATCTCGGCGGCAGGGACGCCAGCGGCAAGCAATGCTTCCACGAGGCGCGGGATCGGATCACCCTTCCATTTTTCGTCCGCCTCGCCTTTGGGCCGATAGGCGGCAGGGTCGGTGCCGGTGTGGCCAAGCAGGCGGTAGGTGTTGGCCAGCAGGAAGCGCGGGCCGTCATGGCGCGCGGCGGCGATCAGCCGTCCCGCCGTTTCGTCGACGGCCAGCACGTCGTTGCCATCCACTGTCGCATGCGGGATGCCGAGACTTTCCGAGCGCGCGATCGGCCCACCGCCGGCGGTCATCGCTTCTGTGCGCGTCATCGCTGCATAGCCGTTGTGCTCGCAGACAAAGAGCACCGGCAGGTTCCAGACCTTCGCCCAGTTCAGCGCCTCGAGGAACGGCCCCCGGTTGATGGCCCCGTCGCCGAAGAAGCACACAACGACGCCCTCCCGCTCCGTCAGCTTCAGTGCCTGCGCCGCGCCGATGCCGATGACGAGGTTGGCCGCAACCACGCCGTTTGCGCCCAGCATGCCGACGCCGAAGTCGGCGATGTGCATGGAGCCGCCCTTGCCATGGCAGTTCCCGCCCTCGCGGCCGAAAAGCTCGCGCATCATAGCGAGCGTGTTCGCCCCCTTGGCTATCGTATGGCCGTGGCCGCGATGGGTGGAGAGCATCGGATCGGCGTGGGTGAGATGCGCGCAGACACCGACCGCAACGGCTTCCTGCCCGATATAGGGATGGATGTAGCCGGGCACGAGCCCCTCGGCCACGCCCTTCATCGCCGCCTCCTCGAAAAGCCGGATGCGCAGCATGGCGCGGTGGTGCGCGCGGGCGCGGGGGATGTCGAGATTGCGGGTCATGGAAGTGTCTCTGGGAGTCTGCTCAGGGAGGTATTGAATGCGCCGACATGTCCAGAGACCTCACCCTGAGCCTGTCGAAGGGTGAGGATTTCAGGTGATGTCTTCGCCATCATCAATACCCAAGCGTCTTCGGCAGCCACAGTGCGATGCCGGGAAACACCACCACGAGCGCCAGCGCCACGAACATCGCGATGATCATCCAGAACACGTGGGGAATGGTCGATTCCATCGGCACCTGCGCGATGCGGCAGGATACCATGAGATTGACCGCCAATGGCGGCGTGAACTGGCCAATGGCGATCTTCATGGTCAGGAGCACGCCGAACCACACAAGGTCCCAGCCAAAGCTGTTGGCGATGGGAATGAGCACCGGCAGCAGGATCAGGAAGGTCGAGACACCGTCGAGAAACATGCCGATGACGATGAGCGCCAGCATCAGCAGCGCGATGGTGCCGTATTCGCCAAGCCCCAGCCCTACGATCCAGCTGGCGATCGGCTGAACGATGCCGAGAGTGGAGGTGGACCATGCAAAGACGGAAGCCAACGCCACGACGATGAGAATCACGGCCGAGATTTCCGCCGCCTCGATCAGCATCTCGTAGAGGTCCCGGATGGTCAGCGTGCGATAGATCACGAAGCCGACGAAGAGGCCGTAAAACACGGCAATCACAGCCGCCTCGGTGGGCGTGAAGGCCCCGATGCGCATGCCACCAAGGATGACGATGGGCGCCATCAGGCCCCAGCTCGCCTCCTTGAAACTGACCCACAATGAAGGTCGGTCATCGCCTTGCGACTTGCCGCCATAGCCGTTCAGCCAGGAGATGATCAGGATCGGCACGATGATCGCGATGCCGGCCAGAATGCCGGGAAACATGCCCGCCGCGAAGATTGCCGGCACCGAAACGCCCGGCACCATGATCGAATAGACGATGAAGGCGATGGAGGGCGGGATGAGAATGTCGGTCGCCGCCGCCGCGCCGACGACGGACGCGATGAACGGGCGCGGATAGCCATCCTTGACCATCGAACGCGTCACCACTTGTCCGACGGCAGCAGAGGTGGCCGGGCCGGAGCCGGAGATGCCGCCGATCACCAT
>JBOFUS010000061.1:0-4091 GCA_051652685.1 Beijerinckiaceae bacterium | reverse complement strand
ACCGGCGTGCTGATGCAGAACCGGGGGCTGGGCCTCTCGCTTGATCCGAAGTCGCTGAATGCGCTGGCCCCCGGACGCCGGCCATTCCACACGCTGCACGCACCCATGGCCGTGTTCGATGATGGCCGCATACTCTCCTACGGCTCCATGGGCGGCGAGGTGCAGCCGCAGATCACCACCAACAATTTCCTGCGCCATGCCCGCTTCGGCCAGTCGGTCTCGGCCGCGCTCGACGCCCCGCGTTTCACCTTCGGCAAGGCCTGGGGCGCGGAGCGCGCGACAGTGAAAGCGGAAAGCCGCATTGATGCGTCACTGGTCGCAGGACTGCGCAAGCTCGGCCATGATGTCGAACTGAATTCTGCCGCTTATGCCGACAGTTTCGGCCACGCAGGTATGCTGTTGCGCCACCCAAACGGGCAGATTGAAGCTGACCATGACCCCCGCGCCGATGGTGGCGCGGAAGGGCTGTAGGGGATCAGGCCGTCGCCGGCTGTTCGGCGTTGGCGCGGCGCGCGATGATCTTCACGCGCTCCTCGTCGGCCGTAACAGCCACCTGCATGTCCGCCGTGCGGGCAACAAGACCGGTGAAGAACGGCTGGATGCTGTGCGAATCAACCGCGCCGCTCTCGGGCATTCCGGCAAGCGATGCTTCAAGCCCGTGCGGGATTCGGCCGTTCTTGCCTTGGGCGCTGATGGTGAACACCGGATTGTCGCCATCGCCCTCGATTACGCAGTCCAAAGAGCCACCACGCGGGATGCAGGATGCGCTGACCACCAGCAGATTGAGCAGCAGTTTCACGCGGTTCTTCGGCATCAGCAGCCGGGGGCCGGACCAGCTGAGCTTGATCTTGTCGTCATTGAGGAAGCCCTTGGCGACGTTCTCGGCGTCGCCCGTGTCGATGGCCGCCCCGGCGGAGCCCGCAGAACCAAAGGCCAGACGCGCGAACTGCAGCCGGGCCGAGGCCGTGCGGGCGCTTTTGCCGATCAGCTCAAGTGCGAAATCGCGCGTGCTCTGGTCCTTTTCATCGGCCAGAATCTCCAGTCCGTTGACGATCGCGCCCACGGGGCTGATCACGTCATGGCAGACGCGGCTGCACACGAGGGCCGAAAGATCGAGGCCATCAAGCTGAAGAACGGTCATGGTCCGGGCCCTCGGGATCAGAATCAGTGGTTCGCGCGAGAATACACGCGATTTTGCTCCAGCCGAAGGTTGATCAAACACCTCGACTGGATGCATGCTTACATGCAACGAATATGGTTGCGCATTTCATAACGCCCCGCATGGGCCAGCTTCTCTCAGCGGCAATCGCCGGTGGCCGCGTCTTGATTGATGCGCCGCGTCAGAAGATCGAGACCAAAAGCGACGGCAGCCCCGTTACCTTTGCCGACCTGATGAGCGAGCGTGCGATTGCGGCATGGCTCGCGGAAGCGTGGCCAGAGCTGCCGGTGGTCTCCGAGGAAGGTGGAAAAACCTTGCCGGATGAGGGCCGCGAAATCTTCCTGTTGGTCGATCCGCTGGACGGGACCCGCGAATTCATGGCGGGGCGCGATGATTTCGCTGTTTGCATCGCCATGATCCAGGAGGGAAGGCCGGTGGCCGGAGTCATTCTTGCTCCGCAGCGTCGTCTTGCCTGGCTTGCCGATGGCTTCGCCGTTGAGCTTTCACTAGACGAAAACCTGATCCCGATCCCCGATCAGACGCGCCTGTTGAAGGTCGCTCCGGACGCGCCATGCCCGAAAAACCGGATTGTCGTCAGCCGATCCCATGGCGACGCCGGTGCGGCTGCGATCTGCGCCGGTTTTCCTGGCTGGGAGATCGAGAATCTGGGCTCTGCGATCAAGTTCGCTGCTGTCGCACGCGGCGACGCCTGCCTGTATCCGCGCGGGGCCGGTTCGATGGAATGGGACACGGCGGCGGGCGACGCGCTGATTCACGCCGCCGGCGGCTCACTGCGCGCCGTCGATGGCAGCCTGAAGACCTATGGCAAGCAAGGTGTTGGCTTTCGGAACGGTCCTTTCGTGGCGGCACGCGACCCCGCTCTGTTGGCGAGCGCGCTGTCTCAGTGGCCCGCGAGCTGACGCACGGCTTCTGGCCAGTTCGCGACGGCACGGCGTCGGAGCGCGATGTCAGCGGCGTAGCGGTCGCGGTTTTCGGTTGAACGGAACATGACGACGTCGCCCGCCGCGATGACGAAGATTGCCGGATCGCCTTTGGCCAGGGCCCCTTCCGCCAGCGCTGCGCCGTCATGCCCGCCAAAGCTTGGAATGTAAGCTGCGGGATCGGCCAGGAACCCCGCCCGGTTCGCGGCGGAAACGAAGAGCCAGACGTGGGAGCCGTGAGAAGCGGAATGCTCCCGCAATCCGGAACGCGCCTTGCCCTCCAGATGATACGCAACCGGGTCATAGCCAAAGATCGCCAGCCCTGAGCGGGCGTCCGCCACGAGCTGTGCGGCCGGGTCGCGGGACAGGTGTTCGGCGCTTGTCGGCAGCGACGATAGACAGGCGATCAGAGGCAAGGCCAGCGCCAGCGGCAGCGGCAGCGGCAATTTCGCCATCATCTCGTCCTCCTGTCCTTGTCCTTGCAAAACGTCACTTTACACGGACAGTGCAGGCAATCGGCGAAGACCGGGTTGCGAAGCTTGGTAAAGTTTTAGGTTTTTTGCGTCATGCCGGAGCTTGGAGAGCCGCCGTCCGGGGCAGGTCGGCTCGCAGGAGATATCCGATGCGCTTACGCTTTCCCGTCTTCGCCATGGTTTTTGCCACCGCCTGCGCTTTCGCTGCGCCGGCTTTTGCGCAGCGCACAGGCTCTACCTCCCGCGTGGCCGAGGAGCGTCCCGAGACCTTTTCCGGCGGAGAACTCGTCACGAACGGTCACCGTTTCTTCGGCTCGCTGTCGCGCGGCATCGCCCTTACGATTGAGGAAGCGACGCGCCGCTGGGGCCAGCCCAACGGCTACATCCTGGGTCAGGAAGCCTCGGGGGCGTTTATCGGCGGGCTCCGCTACGGTGAGGGCAAGCTCTTCACGCGCAATGCCGGGGAGCAGAAGGTATTCTGGCAAGGGCCTTCGCTCGGCTTCGACTTCGGCGGCGATGGCGCCCGCACCATGATGCTGGTCTATAATCTCAACAAGAAAAGCGATGTCTTCCAGCGCTTTGGAGGCGTCGATGGCTCGGCCTATCTTGTTGCCGGATTCGGAATGACAGCGCTCACCGCTGGCGACGGCGTGACGCTGGTGCCGATCCGCACCGGCATTGGCGCGCGGCTTGGTGTCAATGTGGGTTATCTGAAGTTCACCGACCAGGCGACCTGGAACCCCTTCTGAGCCAAAAACCCTGCTGTCCCGCAAGATCGGCCGATGCGTCGCGCTGGCGTACCGCACGATGGCGTGCCAGAACAACGGTGACGTGAAACTGGTTTTAACGTGATCGAGCAAGGCCTTTACTTCGCACTCGGGTTTCTCGTTTGCGCCCTGCTCGCGCTTGCGACGATGCCGGCTGTCTGGCGGCGGGCTCACCGGCTTACGCGGCGGGATCTTGAGTCGTCCCTGCCGCTATCCCCCCGCGAAATCGCGGCGGAGCGGGATCAGCTGCGCGCCAGGTTCGCTGTCGAGTACCGCCAGCGCGAGCTTGCGACGGAGAAGGCCGAGTTGCATCGCCAGCGGGCGATGCTCGAGGTGGGCGCGAAGCGTGTAGTGATCGCGCAGCTGGGCGACGATGTCACCGCCCGTGATGGGACGATCACCGAGCTCACCGGTGTCAGGGATGGGCTGAGTGAAGCGCTTGCAACAACGCAAGCCACGTTGGCAGCAACAGAAGAGACGCTGAGGGCCTTGACGCAGGACCACACGGTGCTGGGCGCTCGACACGCCAACCTTCAGGCGGAGCTGTCGCAATTGACCGATCTCTCTGACCAGCGTCGCGTCGAGATCGCCGCGCGCGATACGAACCTCGAAGCGCAACGCGCAAGGATCGACGAAATTGACGCCGCCATGAAGAAAGCACGTGGCGAGACCCGGACATTTTCCGAGCAGCTTCGCCAGACCGAACGTCAGCTGCGCGATGTCGAGACAGAACGGGATATCGCCCGCAAGA
>JBOFUS010000060.1:0-1063 GCA_051652685.1 Beijerinckiaceae bacterium | reverse complement strand
TTTCAGGTCCTTCCGCCTGTTCTGGACCGTTTTCTGGATTGCTTTGCCGCTGACGCTCCTCGCGATGGCGAAGCCGTTCACATTTCCATCCAACCTCAGAAATCGACCACATCCGTCTGCGCTTTCACCACCTCCGGTGCAATCGCCCGATCAGGAGCGTGCGCCGGCGAACCCGGATCGCGGAAACGGTTGACGATGGGGTAGCGGCGCTCACGGCCGAAGGCGCGGGTTGTGACCTTCACGCCCGGCGCGGACTGGCGGCGCTTGTATTCGGCAATGTAGAGCAGGCGCTCGATCTTGCGGACGATCTCCGGCCCAAAGCCTTCCGCGATGATGTCGGACACGCGCATCTCGCGCTCGACAAGGCGTTCGAGGATTGCATCCAGCACCTCATAGGGCGGCAAGGAGTCCTGATCCTTCTGGTTCTCGCGCAGCTCAGCCGAGGGCGGCTTGACAAGGATGTTCTCGGGAATGACCGGCCCCTCTGGCCCCAGAACCCATGCCGGCTTCCAGCGATTGCGCAGCGCGCAGAGGCGGAAGACCTCCATCTTGTAGAGATCCTTGATCGGATTGAAGCCGCCGTTCATGTCGCCGTAAAGCGTGCAATATCCCACCGACATCTCGCTCTTGTTGCCGGTGGTCACCACCATCGGCCCGAACTTGTTGGAGATCGACATCAGGATGGTGCCGCGCACGCGGCTCTGGAGGTTCTCCTCCGTCAGATCGCGCTCGCGACCGGCGAAGACAGGAGCAAGCACGCCTTCCAACCCCTCTACCGCGCCGGCGATGGGCACAATGTCGTAGCGGACGCCCGTCATGTCAGCGACACCCTTGGCATCGACAAGGCTTTCCTCCGCCGTGTAGCGGTAGGGCATCATCACGCAATGCACACGGTTCGCGCCCAGCGCATCGACCGCCATCACAGCGCAGATCGCCGAATCGACGCCGCCTGAAAGACCCAGCACCACGCCCCGGAAGCGGTTCTTGTCGACATAGTCGCGCAGGCCCAGCACGCAGGCCTCGTAGTCTGCCTCATCGTTATCCTCGACCGGCGTCACTGGCC
>JBOFUS010000059.1:0-16481 GCA_051652685.1 Beijerinckiaceae bacterium | reverse complement strand
GCATGGCGGGCACGTCGAAGCCCGTGGCGGAGCTTGGCGGCGTGCGCGAGACGCGCGGCGGGGCGATTGGCGCGGGCATCGCCGTGCAGGTGCATTCCGTGCGCATGCCGTCCTTCGTGCTGTCCTGCGAGGCAATCTTTGGCGCACCCGACGAGCGGCTCGTGATACGCCACGACGCTGGGTCCTCGGCGCAACCTTATGTGGCGGGCACGTTGCTGGCGGCGCGCAAGGTGTCGGCGTTTGTTGGGCTGAAGCGTGGGCTGGACCACGTACTGGGGTGATGGTCCACGTTGTTCATCAGAACCCTGAGTTTCGCGATATCCGTATTCGTGGCTCAGATGTTCCAGACACCTCCACCGTAGTCCCGAATTGAATCAAGGTAGCCGGTCGCCGCAATATTCTCAGGGCTGAGGGCGAAATCCACCAGCAATTGCTCCCGAGATGCGCCCGTGTTCATTTTCTGCACCCAGAAATTGAGGCCGCCCTGATCCGGGTTGCGGTTCAGCACATTGAGATACATGCGGGTTGCAAACTGTGTAGCGCTCATCGCGTCATCATCGCCGAAGCGGGTTGTGAACTCGACGCTGTCCAGAAAGACCTGCCCAAGCTGGACAAGACTTTGACCCGCCTCGAAGCGGTCAATCCAGAAATTCATCCCGCCTGCGTCAAAGCGGCGATCGAGGCCGGCCTCGTAAAGCCGCGCGATGTCGATCACGTATGCTGGTCGGCCGACAGCCAACAAGGTGTCATTGGCAAGCATGGCGGCCTCGAGCCAATACTGATGCCCGCCGACATCAACGGCAGCACTGCCGGTGGAGACAAGTCCCACGACATAGGGGCCGTTGCCATAATCATAATAGACAGGGCCGCCGGAATTACCCGGGTTCACTTCGAGATCACGGCGGATTTCATAAAATGCGTCAACCGGGCTCGCGACAACTGTTCCGCTATCGTAAGTCATATTGCGTCCGTAGGCGCTCGGGTGGCCAATGACTCCGACGTTGCCGCCCGCAAAACCCCAGTCGATTCCCATCCAGCCAAACAGATCTCCGAGGGGCTGGCTCGTACTCAGTAGCGCGATGTCGAGTTCCGAACCTGCGAATGTGGGTCGATTGAAATCGCCCGAAATCAGTCTGCCGTCGCTATCTGGATCGAAGTTGGGAAAGTATTCCACCTTCTCCCAGCTGTAGACGGCATTCTGGAGGTCATCAGGATCATAGGACGGAAAAATTTCGATACTGTCCGCCAGCCCGCCAAGTGCGTAGTCGTAGATGACATGGGCGGCTGTGAGGATATCATTGCGTCCTACCAGCACGCCTGAGCCCGTATAGGTCACCCCGTCCCACGTCGCCTCGATGTAGACTACGGACGTCGCAGGATAGACATTGTCATCAACTTCGAAGGTCATCTTACTTGCTCCAGAAAAGGCAATTTCAAACTGATTCACGAATCCATTGAATGAGGCCAATTGAGGCAGCCGGGAGCGAATTCAAAGAAATCCTTCGCAATCCTGACGTTGGTGAGCTGCAGTATTGCGCACAGAATGAAAAACGCAACCTGATGCGACGACAACGTGGATAACAATGAATGACAGGATGTCGCGTTGACGATGCCGCCCGGGAATTGCGGCGACGTGATGCAAAATGCTCCGATCCTCACGAACCATTGCGTATCGGTTCCCTCACTGATGCGTTATCAGAGCGAAGGACGACACGGATGAAACAGACGCCCCTCGCTTTCGCGCTCATCGGCCTGCTGCTCGCCAGCGCGCCTGCCGCCGCGCAGATCATCCTTCCCGGCCAGACGGGGCAGGACTTGCCCCATGTGCCGACGTGGAAACCTAGCCCGCTGCCCGGCGTTGATCCCTCTTGGACCCTACGCCACGGCAAGCGCCCGCCGCCCCCGCGCTGGGAGCGCGAGAATGGCTTTGCCCAACCTCCCGCCTTTGGTGGGCCAAGGGATGCGAAGCCGCGCAGCCCGTATCTGGAGTAGGGGTTCCAGAACGCGTTCGTGCGAAACGCGCGTCGATCCGTTACCGTCTTTGCGAGCAATGCGAAGCAATCCAGACGACGTTTTCAGCAAAAACTAAGCGTTCTCCTTGGTTGCGGCGTGGTTTCTGGATTGCTTCGTCGCTTTGCTCCTCGCAATGACGATGCTTCGGGTGTTCTTCAACAGTCTGCGAGAAGCGTCACGCCATGAATCAGCAAGACCACCCCATTGCCAAACCCCTCGCGGGACTTCGCATCCTCGAACTCGCGCGCATCCTCGCCGGACCCTGGGTCGGGCAATTGCTGGCGGATCTTGGCGCGGATGTCGTCAAGGTCGAGAGTCCGGAAGGCGACGACACGCGCCAGTGGGGGCCACCCTTCGTGGAGGGCGCGGCGGGCGAAAACCTGTCTGCCGCCTATTTTCACGCCTGCAACCGCGGCAAGCGCTCCATCGCGCTCGACTTTGGCAAGGCGGACGACCTCGCCATCGTCCGGCGGCTGGCGGCGTATGCGGATGTCGTGGTCGAGAACTTCAAGGTGGGCGGGCTGGCGAAGTTCGGACTGGACGCCGCAGCCTTGCGAGCGGCCCACCCGCGCCTTGTGTACGCCTCGATCACCGGTTTCGGCCAGACAGGGCCTTATGCCTCCCGGGCCGGCTACGACTTCATGATCCAGGGGATGGCGGGCGCGATGTCGATCACCGGCGAGGCGGACGGCCTGCCGCAGAAGGCGGGCTACGCCACCGCCGACATCTTCACCGGAATGTACGCCAGCGTTGGCATCCTGGCTGCATTGCGCCAGAGGGACGCCACCGGCGAAGGCGCGACGCTCGATCTGGCCCTTTTCGAGGCGCAGACGGCGGTGCTTGGCAACCAGGCGATGAACTATCTCACCTCCGGAAAGGTGCCCGCCCGCATGGGCAACGCGCATCCCAACATTGTACCCTACGCGGTGTTTCCGGCGGCGGATGGACATGTGATTTTGGCATCGGGCAACGACCGGCAGTTCCGCGACGCGATGGCAGCGATCGGGCGGCCTGATCTTGCGGCGAGCGAAGCCTATGCGACGAATGCCCGGCGCATCGGCAAGCGCGCGGAACTCTCAGCCGAGATCGCGAAGGCGACGGCAATTCTACCGCGCGCCGAGTTGCTGTCCCGCTTCGAGGCGCTCAAGGTGCCGGCCGGGCCGATCAACACCATCGCCGATGTTTTCGCGGATGAGCAGGCGATAGCGCGCGGCATCAAGGTGGAGCTACCCGCGCCCCATGCCAACGGCGGCGTCATCCCCACCGTACGTAGCCCTGTAGTCATGAACGGGAAACCGCTCGTCGCGGACCGCCCGAGCCCGAGGCTAGATGGCGACCGCGACGCGATTCTCGCGGACAAGACCTGGGGCGGTTGAAACACGCATTGGCGTATCTGTTTCGCGCCCCTCATCCTGAGCCTGTCGAAGGATCGAAGGCTATTGGCGCTGGAAAATCCTCGTCCTTCGACAGGCTCAGGATGAGGATTTTCTGGAGAACTTGAAGCCCGGACCGGCCAAACGCGTCAGTTCGAGCGGTTGGTGATCGAGATTGCGTAGGCGGGTGTCCTGATCTCGAACATCGGATCATCCTTCGGTCCTGTGATGCCATCGGCGAGAATCGTCGGCGCGAAGATCGTGCCGTCGCAGGTCTCGTTCTTCTCGACGGCCGTGATCTTCAGCGTGCCAAGCTTGACGGCCGGGCGCGCATCCTCGCCGTCCCACTGCTTCGTCACGTCAGCGGTGTGGTCACCGGCGCGGCCCATCACCGCCATCATGTCGAAGCCGGCTGGCTTGCCGGTCTTCAGGCGATCCGCGATGTCATCGGCCAGATAGTCGGCAGGCTTCGCCTTGGCTTCGTCTTCTGTGAGGTTCACCTCGCCGCCGGTTGGCACCATCTTGAACTTCATCAGTTGGTTGGCGCCCGCCGCGTTCGTGAGCGTGTAGGCATGAATGCCATAGTAATTCACGCCCACCCATGAGCCCGGGGTCGGCTTGCTGGCCAGATAGCGTCCCTGTCCGGTCGTCTCAGGATTGGCGTCGGTAAAGGCCTTGACCTTGTCGGCGTCCATCTTGCCATCCGCGCCGGGCCGGCGAACCTGGATGAACTCCAGCATCTGCTTCGGCGTCTTCGAGAAGTTGATCGGTGCGTTGATCATCACGAATTCCGTTTGGCCCGCACCGTTCGGATCGATGCGGAAGGAGAAGCCCCGGTTCGGGCCGCGCGCGGCGTCCGCCACTTTTGTGTTGCCGCCGCCCACCGAAAAGCGGGCCACGACCGGTGAGGTCTTGGTGAAGATCACGGCTTTGGAGAGGCCGCGCGCTTCGGCGCTGGGCTCGAAGGTACCCATATAGCACTGACCCTTAGCCCCGCTCGGCCGGTTCTTGGCCTTTCCGGCGTTCAAGTGCATGAGATCGACGATTGGTTGGGGATCGAAGTCCTGCGCCTGAGCTCCACCCGCTGTAACGAAGGCGACGGCTGACGCCGCCATGATGATCCGAAACGTCATGTTCTCGTCTCCTCTTGAAGAATGGTGACGGCCAAAATCCCCAAGCCGCTTCTGAGGATATGCAACCATCGTCAGGTGAATGGAGAATGACGTTACCGTGAGGATGCGATCATGCAAGCCGACCGCAGCATCGCTTTCGAAGCTTCACTTCACCAGTCGCGGACCAGCCTGAACCGGGCGCTCGCCCTCGGACATGATGCCAAGGCGGCGCGCCACTTCGGTATAGGCCTCGATCAGGCCGCCCATGTCCTTGCGGAAGCGGTCCTTGTCCATCTTCTCGTTGGATTTCATGTCCCAGAGGCGGCAGCTGTCCGGGCTGATCTCGTCGGCGAGGATGATGCGCATCATGTCACCTTCATAGAGGCGACCCGTCTCGATCTTGAAATCGACGAGGCGGATGCCGACACCGAGGAAGATGCCGGACAGGAAGTCGTTGATGCGGATAGCGAGCGCCATGATGTCGTCAAGTTCCTGCGGCGTCGCCCAGCCAAAGGCGGTGATGTGCTCTTCCGACACCATCGGGTCGTTGAGCTTGTCGCTCTTGTAATAGAACTCGATGATCGAGCGGGGGAGCTGCATGCCCTCCTCCAGCCCAAGCCGTGTGGAGAGACTTCCCGCCGCAACGTTGCGAACGACGACTTCCAGCGGGATGATCTCGACCTCGCGAATGAGCTGCTCGCGCATGTTGAGCCGCTTGATGAAATGCGTCGGCACGCCGATCGCATTCAGATGCGTGAAGATATACTCGGAAATCCGGTTGTTCAGAACGCCCTTGCCATCGATCACTTCATGCTTCTGGGCGTTGAAGGCCGTGGCATCGTCCTTGAAATGCTGGATCAGGGTGCCGGGCTCGGGGCCCTCATACAGCACCTTGCCCTTGCCCTCGTAAATGCGGCGGCGGCGGGTCATGAATCACAATCCTGGGGCGAGGCCCGCGATGCGGCGGGAGAGTGACGCGGGCATTTCTCCCGCCGGCTGGCGAAGGCGAGTGTCTATCCGAAACCTCACCGGAATTCAACGCGTCCGCCGACTTATTGAACAGGTCGGCTCAGGCCGCTGCGAGCGTAATGACGTCTACCACCTCGTCGACGATGCGTTCGACCAGTTCGCGGTCGTCGCCTTCGGCCATCACGCGGATCACCGGCTCTGTGCCTGAGGGGCGGATCACGAGGCGACCCTGGTTGCCCAGCCGCTTCCGCGCATCCTCGATCGCGGTGACAACCTTGTCCTCGGCGAGTGGCTGGCCCTTGCGGTAGCGCACGTTCTTGAGAATCTGCGGCAAAGGTTCAAAGCGGTGGCAGACCTCCGACACGGGGCGGTCTTCCTTCTTCACGCATGCGAGCACCTGCAGCGCCGCCACAAGCCCGTCCCCCGTCGTCGAATAATCCGACAGGATGATATGGCCGGACTGCTCGCCGCCCACGTTGAAGCCGTGCTCGCGCATGTATTCCAGCACATAGCGGTCGCCGACAGCGGTGCGGGCAAGGCTCATGCCCAGCGACTGGAGATGGCGCTCCAGCCCGAGATTGGACATCACCGTTGCGACAATGCCCGGCTGCGACAGCCTGCCATCCGCGCGCCAGCTTTCAGCCACGACCGCCATCAGTTGGTCGCCGTCAACCACATGGCCTTTCTCGTCGACGATCAGGACGCGGTCCGCGTCACCGTCGAGCGCAATGCCGACATCGGCGCGCATTTCGCGCACTTTCCGCACCAGTGCATCAGGTTCCGTGGAACCGACGGCGCGATTGATATTGAAGCCGTCAGGCTCGACGCCGAGCGTGATCACTTCGGCACCCAGCTCCCACAGCGCTTCCGGAGCGACCTTGTATCCCGCACCATTGGCGCAATCGATCACGATGCGCATGCCATCCAGCGACATGTTGCGCGGCAACGTCCGCTTGGCGAACTCGATGTAGCGGGCGTGCACCGACTCAACGCGCTTGGCGCGGCCGAGATCGGGCGATTTCGCCCGCTTGCCGCCGAGATCGCTGTCGAGCAGTGCTTCGATCTCTGCTTCGATCTCGTCGTTGAGTTTGTAGCCGTCCGGACCGAACAGCTTGATCCCGTTGTCTTCGTAGAGGTTGTGCGATGCGGAAATCATGACGCCCAGATCAGCGCGCATGGAACGTGTCAGCATCGCGATGGCGGGCGTGGGGATCGGCCCGAGAACCAGCACATCCATGCCAACGGAGAGAAAGCCTGCCGTCAGTGCCGTCTCGATCATGTAGCCGGAAAGCCGCGTATCCTTGCCAATCACGACACGATGGCGATGGTCGCCCCGCTGGAAAACGATGCCAGTCGCCTGCCCCACCTTGAGGGCGAGCTCCGGTGTGATCACACCGTTTGCCCGGCCGCGAATCCCATCCGTGCCGAAATACCGCCGCCCCATCTGGTCCGCACCTTCGTTGCCTGCCGGCCTGGTGCGGTGGTTGGCCCACCGCCGCACCGGCCTGTAACCAAGTCTATAAACGAAAAGTGAGGCTCACGCCCCACGATTCTTGTGATCAGCTTAGGGAAGGTTAACGCTTGGAACTCAGACCTGCGGCTGGGGTTCAAGCCCGCCATCCTCAGGCTTCGGCCGCGCCTTGCCGGTGCCCGGAACAGCGGTGCCGCGCGGCGTGGTCGGCGCATCATCGTCGGGACGATTGATGCCTTTGCCCGCCAACAGATCCTTCAGCTCCTCGCCCGTGAGCGTCTCGTATTCGAGCAGAGCTTCGGCGACGGCCACCAGCTGGTCATGCTTCTCGGTCAGGATGCGGCGCGCTTCCTGGTAGCCCTCGTTGATCAGGCGGCGCACCTCTGCATCGACCTTCTGGGCTGTCGCCTCTGACATGTTCTGCTGCCGGCCCATCGACATGCCGAGGAACACTTCCTCCTGCTGGTTGCCGTAGAGCACAGTGCCGAGCTCATCGGAAAAGCCAAGCTGCGTGACCATGGCGCGGGCCATGCTCGTCGCCATCTGGATATCGCCGGAAGCGCCCGACGTGATGTTGTTTTTGCCGAAGGTGATCTCCTCCGCCACACGACCGCCCATGGCGACTGTCAGCTGCGAGGTGTATTCGACGTATTTCATCGAATAGCGATCACCCTCGGGCAAGAATTTCACCATGCCGAGTGCCCTGCCGCGCGGAATAATCGTGGCCTTGTGCACCGGCATGCCGCAGGGCACGCTCATGCCGACGACGGCGTGGCCGGCCTCGTGGTATGCGGTCAGTTTCTTCTCGTCTTCCGACATCGCCATGGATTTGCGCTCTGCGCCCATCATCACCTTGTCCTTGGCGTCCTCGAATTCAAGATGCGTGACCAGCCGGCGTCCACGGCGGGCCGCAAGCAGCGCGGCTTCGTTGACGAGGTTCATGAGATCCGCGCCCGAGAAGCCCGGCGTGCCGCGTGCGATGATACGCAGGTCGACGTCAGGAGCGAGCGGCACCTTGCGGACGTGGACCTTGAGGATCTTCTCACGGCCATTCACGTCAGGATTCGGCACCACGATCTGCCGGTCGAAACGGCCGGGGCGCAGCAGCGCGGGGTCGAGCACGTCCGGCCGGTTGGTGGCGGCGATGATGATGATCGACTCGTTGGGCTCGAAGCCATCCATTTCGACCAGAAGCTGATTGAGCGTCTGCTCGCGCTCGTCATTGCCGCCGCCAAGTCCGGCGCCGCGATGGCGACCGACGGCGTCAATCTCGTCGATGAAGATGATGCATGGCGCATTCTTCTTTGCCTGCTCGAACATGTCGCGCACGCGGCTGGCACCAACACCGACGAACATCTCGACGAAGTCCGAACCGGAGATTGTGAAGAAGGGCACATTCGCTTCACCCGCAACCGCACGGGCCGTCAGCGTTTTACCGGTACCGGGCGGACCAACGAGCAGCACGCCGCGCGGAATGCGGCCACCAAGACGCTGGTACTTCTGGGGGTCCTTGAGGAACTCCACGATCTCCTGAAGGTCCTGCTTTGCCTCGTCGATGCCGGCCACGTCATCGAAGGTGATGCGGCCGTGCGCCTCGGTCAGGAGCTTCGCCTTGGATTTGCCAAAGCCCATCGCGCCGCGCGTGCCATTCTGCATCTGGCGCGCCATGAACACCCAGACCGCAACGATGATGAGGATGGGGAGCGAGTTGGCGATCAGCGCAAGCCACCAGGGGCTGTCCGCGTTCGGCGGCTGTACCGATATCTGGACCTTCTTGTCGTGCAGGCGTTCGA
The DNA here is from genome assembly GCA_051652685.1 of Beijerinckiaceae bacterium. Lineage (GTDB taxonomy): Bacteria > Pseudomonadota > Alphaproteobacteria > Rhizobiales > Beijerinckiaceae > JADCCX01. The sequence continues at coordinate 7,750 of JBOFUS010000059.1, read as the reverse complement.
CAATGCGCGGATCGTTCGGCGCGCGGGTGACGAAGGCACCGCGTCCCGCGATCGTGCCGGAAATCTCGTTGCCGGCAATGACAACGCGCTCCACCCGGCCAGCGTCTACCTCGTCAAGGAAGACGCTGTAGGGCACCTCGGCAGACGCCGTGCGTGTCCCCTGGTTCTGGAACAGCGTGAAAAGCGCCAGAACGAGGAGGACGATGATGGTCCAGAGCGCGAAGTTGCGCAGATTCGGATTCATGAAGCGGCACCCTTGCCTGAGTAACGCGACAGCCTTTTTCTGGAGGTCTGTCCGCGTGGATTTTCTCGAATGTAGGGAAGTGGCGTGGCGATGCCAAGGCGCGAGGGGCGAATTGCCGCGATCATGGCTAAATCTGCCGTCTGGCCAAGCCTACGGGGCGCGGCTAGGCTGGTTTCCATGCTCAAAACACACACTCCGGCTGCACTCCACCCGCCCTTCGCGAAATACAGCCATGCGACGGAGGTTCCGCCTGGCCAACGTCTGCTTTTCGCCTCTGGCCAGTTGGGGATCACCCGTGAAAAGCATGTGCCGGAGGATGCAGCGGGGCAGGCCGAACTCTGTTTCCTGGCCATCGGCGAAATCCTTGCGTCTGCCGGCATGGACTTCGGGGATATCGTCCGCATCAACGCCTTTGTCACCGACCGGGCCTATCTCAAGGACTATATGGCAATCCGTGATCGCTTTGTGGCGGACCCGCCACCGGCTTCGACACTGATGATCGTTTCAGGCTTTGCTGCGGAGATCTACAAGGTCGAGATCGAGGTGATCGCCGCTGCCCCTTGACGGAACAGCGCGCTGAAGCCACTTTCTGGTGGATCGAAGGCGAATGCCTGATCACTCAGAGCCCCCTCGGATGGCAGGGGGCTTTTGGCGTTTTGGGGTTCGTCTTGCGACAGGCAAGCAGGGGACCCGCGCATGACCGGTGTAAACCGTCAGGGCCATATCCGACTCACTTCGCACCCTGAGCCTGGAGACGCGCGCCACGCCATCACCTGGGGCGCTGCCGACCCGCGCGAGCGCGGCCCGGTCATCGGCTCGGTCACGCGACCTTCGGATCGCAATGTCATCGGGGCCACCGGCGGGGCATATTCGCTCTACCGTGCGCTGGCTGTCTCTTCCGGAGCGCTCAATCCGCTATTGCGTCCCGATCTCCACAACACCCATCCTGTGGTGCCCATCGGGCCGCATCCCTCGTGGGCCGATCCCGGCAAGATCGTGTCGCTTGACCCGTGGGGCCATGTACCCGGCGAGGTCTTTGGCAAGCTGATCGGCGAGGGTGTCGATATCCGCCCCACCATCGCCATCACCAAGGCACGGCTGACGCTGCCGGAACTGAACCTGCGCATAGCTTCGGGCCATCTGAAGCCGGATGGTGATATCCTGAAGGCGACAGGAGACATCGCCGTTACCAAGATCGCGGTCGATCCCGTGTGGCACCTGCCCTCCATCGCCGAACGTTTCGGAACGACGGACAACAATCTGCGCCGCCAGCTTTTCGAACAGACCGGCGGCATGTTCCCTGAACTCGTGACGCGTCCCGATCTTCAGGTGTTTTTGCCACCCATCGGCGGTCTGACGGCCTATGTCTTTGGCGACGCGGCAAAGCTTGCCACCGGCCGCCACCGCATCGCCTGCCGCGTCCACGACGAGTGCAACGGTTCCGATGTCTTCGGCTCGGACATCTGCACCTGCCGGCCCTATCTGGTCCACGGCATCGAGGAATGCGTGAAGGAAGCCCAGGCCGGCGGCGCGGGCCTGATTGTCTACAACCGCAAGGAAGGCCGGGCACTCGGCGAGGTCACCAAGTTTCTGGTCTACAACGCCCGCAAGCGCCAGGAAGGCGGCGACAGCGCCGCCACCTATTTCGAGCGGACGGAATGTGTGGCCGGCGTGCAGGACGCGCGCTTCCAGCAGCTCATGCCGGATATCCTGCACTGGTTCGGCATCCAGCGGATCGACAAGCTCATGTCGATGAGCAACATGAAATACGACGCCATCATCGGCTCGGGCATCGAGATCGGTGAGCGCGTGCCGATTCCCGATGAGCTGGTGCCGCAGGACGCCTCCGTCGAAATGGAGGCGAAGAAGGCGGCAGGCTATTATGCGCCTGATGGCGTCAAGGATGCGGGTGGGTTGAAGGACGTGAAGGGGCGGGATATCGAGAAGTTCTGAGGGGTAGCATAGAATCTCCCGTCAGTTGCAACGTCATCAATATCCGCTATCCCACAGGCCATGTCGTCTCCGGTTTCCCTCCTCGAACGCGTCCAGCACCGCACGCTTGGCGCGCATGCGCTCACAGCCGGGTTCATTGCCGAGACGCCCGTCTTTGCCCTGGTTAGCGGGGATGTGGTGTTCGGTGAAGCCACGGTTGCCGCGCAGCCTGCCGGTATTCTGGTGGCGGCGATGGCAGGCAATGGCGTGGTCACAGGCGGCGAAGACGGGCGTGTGCTGTTCACATCCACCGATGGCGATATCACTGTGCTGGGTGAAACGGGCGGTGCATGGGTCGATGCGCTGACGCTCGGTGCTGACAACGCTGTCGCATGGTCCGCCGGCAAGCAGGTGACGGTGCGCGACGGCAAGGGAAACCTCAAGAGCTGGGCCGCGCCCTCCAGCGTGCGCGGCCTTGCTTTCCTGCCGAAGGGTTACCGGCTGGTCGTCGCCCATTATAATGGCGCGAGCCTCTGGTTTCCCAACACTACCACTGCCCCTGACGCGCTCAACTGGAAAGGCGCGCACATTGATGCCGCCGTGTCGCCCGACGGGCGTTTTGTCGTGACATCCATGCAGGAAAACGCGCTGCACGGCTGGCGGATCGCGGACAAAGCCCACATGCGCATGACGGGCTATCCCGCCAAGACGCGGAGCATGAGCTGGTCGCATGACGGGGCATGGCTTGCGACATCGGGCGCGGAAGCCGCCATCATCTGGCCGTTTGGCACCAAGGACGGCCCCATGGGCAAGGCCCCGCGCGAATGCGGCGTCCGGCCCGCGCGCGTCAGCCAGGTGGCGTTTCATCCCAACGCGCTGGTGCTGGCCATCGGCTACGAGGATGGTTTCGTCATGCTCGTCCGCCTGACGGACGCCTCCGAGCTTGCCGTTCGCGCGCCGGCGATGGCCGCCGGAGCAGCCGCGATCACCGCGCTTGCCTGGGACAATTCAGGCAAGCGCCTCGCCATTGGCGGCGCTGACGGCTATGCCGGCGTCCTGACGCTTCCCTGAGGGACTCCATGTTCACCTGGCGCGCCAAAGCGACGTCGAAAAGCCGCTCGGATCAGCAACAGGTCAAGGCGCTTGTCGTTGCGGCGCTGGGCCACAACCCGGATGTCGGCGTCAGCGTCAACGAGATCGTCTGCAACGATCCCGGCTGTCCGGGACAGGAGACGGTGATCCTCGTCATGGTTCCAAAAAAGAAGACAGCCGCCACCAAGATCTCGAAAGCGATTGTCGATGTGACGGAAGACGATGTGCGCGACGCGCTGAAGCGCTTGACATATGCGCCCTGAAGGCAAATCTCCCTTGCATGATCCGACGGGGCCTCAGCATGCTGGCGGGTGGCTTCATGGGCCTTGTTTCGGCGCAGGGCCCTGAATTCGCCCAGCAGTACCAACAGCGCCTTGGCGGTGCCGTCGATGAACTGCGCCTTGTCGTTGACCAGTTCGATACCGATGCGAAGCGCTCGGGGCTGGACCGCGCCGGCGGGCTTAAGCGCATGGAGGCGGCAAACGACGATTTCCTGCGCCGGCGCGCGGCGAGCGTCTCAGCCACCATCGACCGTTTCGCCCGCCTGGAAGCCCAGCAGCAGGCCATGAAGGCGGAAGACGCCGTCAGCCGCGTCACGGCAATGGTGCGCAACTTCGATGCGCAGATCGCAGAAGCAGCACGCAAGGATTTCCGTCCCGCACTGCCGCTGACGCTCGAGGCGGTATTTTTTGCACTGATCGGCTTTCTGGGGGGCGCAGTTGTTATGGCTGTTCTGGCGCTGCCGCTTGGGTGGCGCTTCGGACGCCGCCGCAACCTCAGGTCTGCGCGCGAGGCCTGAATATCAGGAGTCTTGTGAGCCTGACATCAGCAGTGCGCCAAGAGCCTTGAGATCGTTTTTCAAGATCGCCAGACGCCTCCCACCCATCGCCACCATCGCGGCATCCTCGATCCGGCACTTTGCCCGATCCGCATCGGCAATCACCCTGTGGCCTTCCCGCGTCAGCCGGATGAGCTTGCGCCGCGCATCTGTCGCGTCTTCGATGCGTTCGACGATTCCGTCGCGCACCAGATCGTCGAGATGCTGCTGGACCGCCTGTTTTGACATCCCCGCCAGCGCGGGAAGCGCGGATTGCGGTACGCCTTCGCGTCCGACATGCGGAATCAAAGTCGCGCGCGCTTCGCCGAACCAGCCGTGGCCGGCCTTAACCATTTCGAGGACGAAGCACCGCCGCCAAGCCGCGTTGGCGAGATGGAGATCCCAACCGAGATGTTCGGGAGGCGGGGAAGGAGAAGACTCGCTCATGTCGGTCGCTTTTCGTCAAGCTAGTTGACGAATTGATTGTGCTTCGATATCGTCAAGTTAATTGACCAATCCGAAGGTGTCCAGTGAGGCTCGACAAGCAATCCCTGCTTAGGGCGACGGCTGCTACCGCGCTCGCTGCGCTGCTCCCCACAGGTGGTACGGCGGCACGGACACACCCGTCGCGCATCTTGGTGGACGGCATAACCGCGTCATGGAGCCATGAGATCGAACAGCTGGTCGTCGAATTCTCGGCGCCGACGGCTGGGTGGCTGGCGATCGGCTTCAACAGCGAACGCGAGCTTCGCGGCACGCGGTTCTTCATGGTGCTGGTATCAGCGACGCCTCTGCTGATCGAGGAGCATGTTGCCCTTGTGCCCGAGCACCGGACCGTTGCAGCCGCGGGCCTTCAGGCTACGCAATGCAAGGCGGAGGGAAGCTTCGCGAATGGCCGCAGCCGGCTCTCCCTGACGGTGCCACCCGCCATTCCCGGCCGCAGTGATATCCGTCTGCACAAGGGCGAACGGACACATCTCATGCTGGCATGGTCGCATGATCCTGATTTCCGGCACCACTCCGCCTGGCGGCGGCATTTCGATATCTCCCTTTGAACCCAACATCCTTCACCCCTGAACAAGGAATGCTCCCATGGAACTCACTGGACAGATTCTCGCCGTGTTGCTGATCGGCAGCACCCACTATGTTGACATCGGGGCCGGCAAGGAGGCCGTGATGTACTATCCCTCGCCGGTGCGCGCCTATCTCCGCTTTCCTGACGGCAAGGTCCTCTCCGGCGACTGGCGGCAGACGGACCGAGGTTACTTCGTCAAATGGGAGGGCGGACCCGAGGGTGACTGGCGCGTGCGCTACGAGCCGGGTTCCTTCACCTACTTCAACCCCAATGGCGGACCGACGGGAAAAGTCACGCGCATCGTGCCGGGCAATCCCGAGAAATTCTGACGGTCCGTCGCGAAGGTTCCTGTCGAGAACCTGTCTCGCCGCTCGCCTCCATCCCCTGTGTCTTGCTATCGACGTCAGATGGACAAACTGACGGAGCGGCGAGGCGAGGGGGCGGGCGACGGCAAGGTCACGCCGTCGATGGCGCAATACATCGAGATCAAGTCTGCAAATCCCGACAGCCTGCTGTTCTACCGCATGGGGGATTTCTACGAGTTGTTCTTCGAGGATGCCGAAGCAGCCTCGCGCACGCTCGGCATCGTGCTGACCAAGCGCGGCAAGCACCATGGCGAGGATATTCCCATGTGCGGCGTGCCGGTGGTGCGCGCCGATGAGTATCTCCAGCGCCTGATTGCGGCCGGCCACCGCGTCTCGGTCTGCGAGCAGCTGGAGGATCCGGCGGAAGCGCGCAAGCGGGGTTCGAAGTCTATCGTCCACCGCGATGTCGTGCGCCTCGTCACGGCCGGCACCATCACGGAAGAGGCGCTGCTCGATCCCGCCCGCGCCTCGGTGCTGCTCGCCATCGGACGGGCGCGGCTAGATGAGGCGCGTTTCATCTATGGTCTGGCGGAGGTGGATATCTCCACCGGCCGCTTCATACTGGGTGCCTGCACAGCAAGTGAACTCGCCAGCGAGATTGCCCGCATCGATCCGCGTGAGATTGTCGTGCCCGATGTCATCCGCGACGATCCGGCGCTGGTCGACCTCTGGCGTGAGGCACGGGCGGCTGTCGCCCGCGTGCCGCGCGATGGCGTGGATGGCGCAAGCGCCGGCAAACGCGTGGCCGATTGGTTCGCCGTCGCATCTACTGACGGGTTCGGCCGTTTCGAGCGGGTCGAACTGATCGCGGCGGCCACTGCGCTTGCCTACATCGAGCGCACGCAGCGCGGCCAGCGACCGGCGCTCGCGCCGCCCTCACGAGGTGGCGCGGGACGCAGCCTGCAGATCGATGCTGCGACACGCGCCAACCTCGAGCTTGGCCGCACGCTGTCGGGCGAGCGCACGGGTTCGTTGCTGCACGCCATCGACATGACGGTGACGCCGGCCGGCGGCCGGCTGCTGGCGGAGCGGCTGGCGGGGCCGCTCACGGACGTGGCAGCGATCCGTGCGCGTCACGATTCGGTCGCGACTTTCCACGCCGATCCGCTGCTGCGCGAGCGGGTGCGGGCAGCCTTGCGCGGCACCCCTGATATGCCCCGCGCGCTGTCGCGGCTGGCGATGGACCGGGCAGGCCCGCGTGATCTGGCGGCACTTCGTGACGGATTGCGCACGGCGGCGGCGCTGGCGAAGCTGCTGCCGGAAGAAGTGCCGGAAGAGATCGAGGCGGCGCGGCGAGGGCTCGCCGGCTTTGACCCAGAGGTCGTTGCTCGACTGGCCGGGACGCTTGCCGATGAGTTGCCGCTGATGAAGCGCGATGGCGGCTTTATCGCCGCCGGTCGCTCGCCGCAGCTGGAGGAGTTGCGCGCGCTGAGAGACGATTCCCGCCGCGTGGTGATGGGTCTCCAGCAGCGCTACGCCGATACGGCAGAGGCGCGTACGCTGCGCATCAAGCACAACAACTTCCTGGGCTACTTCGTCGAGGTGCCGCAGAAGGACGGCGAACGGCTGGTCCAGCCGCCGCAGAATGCGCTCTTCATCCACCGCCAGACGATGCAGGGCGCGATGCGCTTTTCCACCGCCGAACTTGGCGAGCTGGAGGCGAAGATCGCCAGCGCTGGCGACCGTGCGTTTGCCATCGAACTTGTGATCTTTGAGGAGCTGCGCGCGCTGGTGCTCGGGGTCCAGGCCGCGATCCAGCAGGCGGCGGAGGCGTTGGCCGTCGTCGATGTGTCGGCAGCACTGGCGGAACTGGCCGACAGCCGCAACTGGACCCGGCCCAGGATTGACGACAGTCTCGCCTTTCATGTCGTGGCTGGCCGGCATCCGGTGGTGGAAGAGGCAGTCCGCCGCCATGGCAAGGCCTTTATCGCCAACGACGCCGAGCTTTCGCCGCCAGACGGTGCGCAGGATGGACGCATCCTGCTGGTGACCGGGCCCAACATGGCCGGCAAGTCGACGTTCCTGCGCCAGAACGCCCTGATTGCGGTGCTGGCGCAGATGGGCGCTTTCGTGCCGGCGACGTCTGCGCATCTGGGTATTGTAGACCGCCTGTTCTCGCGCGTGGGCGCGGCCGACGATCTGGCGCGCGGACGCTCCACCTTCATGGTCGAGATGGTGGAGACGGCAGCGATCCTCAATCAGGCCAGCGCCCGGAGCTTCGTGAT
>JBOFUS010000058.1:0-2003 GCA_051652685.1 Beijerinckiaceae bacterium | reverse complement strand
TTCCTCAACATCACGGGAAGACGGGCGGATGGCTATCACCTGCTCGATTCGCTGTTCACGTTTGTCGGGCTTTGCGACTCGCTGGAGATTTCGCCGGCAGACGGTCTTTCGCTCCGGATCGACGGGCCGATGGCCGAAGTACTGGCAGCAGACGAAGAAAATCTGGTGCTGAAAGCAGCGCGCAGATTGGCCACCGCGTCCGGGGCAGAGCAACGCGCGGCGATCCGGCTGACGAAGCGCATCCCAGTCGCGGCAGGCCTCGGCGGTGGCTCGGCCGATGCGGCAGCGGCGTTGCGCGGGCTGTCTGCGTTCTGGGGGTTGGATTGGCCAGCATCGCGGCTGGAGGCTCTGGCTGCAACGCTGGGCGCAGATATCCCAGCCTGCGTGCGCAGCGCGCCGGTGCTTGCGACAGGCGTTGGAGACATTCTGTCCCCCGCCCCCGCCATGTCGACCTGTGGTGTAATGCTGGTCAATCCGCGCGTGGCGACGCCTACACCGGCGGTGTTCAAGGCCTTCGCCAATGCCCATCCGGACATAGCAACGCGCGCATGGCCTGCTCTGCCTGGCAGCCTTTCGCAGAAGGCGCTGGCTGCGCTGGTCACGGCGCGCGGCAATGATCTGACGGCAGCTGCCGTTTCTGTGACACCGGAGATCGCAACGGTGCTTTCCGTGCTCACGACTCTGCCTGGTATGCTGGCGAGTGGGCTCTCCGGCACCGGCGCTACCTGTTTTGCGCTGTTCCGGAGCGATATCGATGCCAAACGCGCCGCAGACAGGCTTGCCACCGCCCACCCCGGCTGGTGGCGCTGGAGCGGCGGCTGGGCAGCGTTGCGGTCTGGGCCAGATTGAGCTAGTCTAGCTAGACTTAGCCAGGGAGAAAGCCGTTGCCCTCCGCCACCGTCAACATGCATGACGCCAAGACCAATCTCTCCCGGCTTGTCGAGCGGATCGAGAGCGGCGCTGACAGCGAGATCGTGCTGGCGCGCAATGGCCGGCCGGTGGCGCGGCTGGTTCCGCTCGCGCCGAAGACGGCAAAGCGGCGGCTGGGGCTCGCCAAGGGCGCGTTCGTTGTTCCGGAACTTGACGCGTTTCAGGCTCTTGATGCGGAGATCGCCGAAACGTTCTTCGGGGATAGCGTTGCGGGACGCGGCGATTGAGGCTGCTCATCGATACGCATGTCTTGATCTGGAGCATCGCATCGCCCGAATTGATCAGGCCTGAAACGCGCGCGCTGATCGAAGACCCGCAGAATGAGGTCTTTGTCTCAGCCGCAAGCATATGGGAGATCGCAATCAAACATGCGCTCGGCAAACCCGGGAGCCCGCCCTACTCCGCCTCCGAAACGCTGCTGTGCGCGGACGAGGCGGAGTTTACGATCCTCGATATGACGGCGGGGCACGCGGCACATGCTGAAACCATCGCGCATCACCACAAGGACCCTTTCGATCACCTTCTCATCGCTCAGGCACAGATGGAAGGACTCACGGTGATCAGTCGCGACCGGATGTTCGCGCTTTACGATGTCACGCTGTTGCCGGCGTAACGCTTCTACGCCCGCCCGATCCGCTTGATCTCCCACTGCAATTCCACCCCGCTCGTCTCCATCACCCGTCGCCGAACCTCCTCACCAAGGTTCTCGACATCGGCGGCCGTCGCATCCCCGGTGTTGATCAGGAAATTGCAGTGCATTTCCGACACCTGTGCGCCGCCGACCTTCAGGCCCCGGCAGCCGGCCTCATCCACCAGCTTCCAGGCGGAGTGACCCGGCGGGTTCTTGAAGGTTGACCCGCCGGTCTTCTCGCGGATGGGCTGGGCCGTCTCGCGGTGCTGCTGCACGGCGTCCATGCGCGCGCGGATGACGTCGGTCGGCTCTTCTTTGCCGGCAAGAAGAGCGGATGTGAAGATGATCGATGGATCGACGGCGCAGCTGCGGTAGCCGAAACCCATCTCCTCATTGGACATCGTGACGAAATCGCCCTCGCGCGACACGCCGGTCGCATAGA
>JBOFUS010000057.1:0-4893 GCA_051652685.1 Beijerinckiaceae bacterium | reverse complement strand
GGAAAGGCAAAGACGGGCGTGGTCGTCAACATGGCGAGATCAACCCCTCACGGTGCCAGAAGCGCGGTCTTGGCGCTGGCCGCCGCCTGATAGACCCTGACGATCTGCTCGACCGAAGCGGCGGAGGCATCGAGGATAGGGCCGGGCTGCACGCCGTAGTAGATCACCAGCACGACAAGTGGCGCGAGCAGCAGCATCTCGCGGCGGTCAAGATCGGGGATCGTCTGCAACGCTGGGTGGCGCACTTCGCCGAAGATGACGCGGGCGTACAGCCAAAGCGCGTAGGCGGCCGAGAGAACCACGCCAGTCGTGGCGATGAAGGCCACCCAGGTGTTGGCCTTGAAGGCCCCCATCAACGTCAGGAATTCGCCAACGAAACCGGACGTGCCCGGCAGCCCGACATTGGCCATGGTGAACACCATGAAGGCCAATCCGTACCATGGCATTCGGTTGATAAGCCCGCCGTAGGCCTTGATCTCGCGGGTGTGCATGCGGTCGTAGATAACACCGACGCAGAGGAAGAGCGCGCCGGAGACGAGGCCGTGGCTGATCATCTGGAACACCGCGCCCTGCACGCCCTGCACGTTGCCGGCGAAGATACCCATGGTGACGAAGCCCATATGCGCCACGGACGAATAGGCGATCAGCTTCTTGATATCCTCCTGCATCATCGCAACCAGCGACGTGTAGACAATGGCGACGACCGAAAGCGTGAACACCAGCGGCGCAAAAAGCTGCGAGGCCTCCGGGAACATCGGCAGTGAGAAGCGGATGAAGCCGTAACCACCCATCTTCAGCAGGATGGCCGCAAGGATGACCGAGCCCGCCGTTGGTGCTTCCACGTGCGCGTCAGGCAACCAGGTATGCACCGGCCACATCGGCATCTTCACCGCGAAGGACGCGAAGAAAGCGAGCCAGAGCCAGAACTGGAGCTTCGGGTCGAATTTGTGGGCCAGAAGCTTCACGATGTCGGTGGTGCCCGCATCCCAGTACATCGCCATGATGGCGAGCAGCATCAGCACCGAGCCAAGCAGTGTGTAGAGAAACAGCTTGAAGCTGGCGTAGATGCGCCGCGCGCCGCCCCAGATGCCGATGATCAGGAACATCGGGATCAGGCCAGCCTCGAAGAAGACATAGAAGAGCAAGGTATCGAGCGCCACAAAGACGCCTATCATCATGGTCTCCAGCACGAGGAATGCGATCATATACTCGCGCACGCGCTTGCTGATCGATTCCCACGAAGCGAGAATGCAGAACGGCATCAGGAACGTCGTCAGCAGCACGAACGGCATCGAGATGCCGTCGACGCCCAGCTGATAGACGATCCCCTCCCCCAGCCACTCGCGCCGCTCGACCAACTGGAAACCGGCCTTGGCGATGTCAAACTCGCGCCAGGCGAAGAGCGACAGAAGGAAGACAACGAGCGTGGTCCAGATCGCGACCCAGCGCGCGTTCCTTGCGCCAGCCTCGTCTTCTTTCAGGAAGAAAGCGATAAACAGCGCGCCGAAGAGCGGAACAACCAGCAGGCCCGAGAGAATGCCAAGACCAAGCATCAGCGGAAGCCTCCGGCAAGGTACCAGGATACAAGGCCGGCCACGCCGATCAGCATGGCGAAGGCATAGTTGTAGACGTAGCCGGTCTGGAGTTTGACCACGCGGCCAGTGACCTTGACCACCGTCGCCGAGACACCGTCAGGCCCGAAACCGTCAATGACGCGACCGTCACCCTGCTTCCACAGGAAGCGGCCGACCCACTTCGCGGGGCGCACGAAGATCAGGTCATAAAGCTCGTCGAAATACCACTTGTTGAGCAGGAAGCGGTGGATGCCCGGAAACTCTGACGCCAGCCGCTTCGGCGCTTCCGGCCGGTAGAGATACATGTAGCAGGCCAGCAGGAAACCCGACGTCATCATCACCAGCGGCGCGAAGACGACCCACTTCGGCACCTCGTGGAAGTCATGCATCACGTGGTTTTCCTTGGCATAGCCGAGCGCACCCTTCCAGAAGGCGTCGTGGCCGTGGCCGATGAAGGCCTCTTTCAGCGGGAAGCCCGCGAGGATCGCGCCCGCCGCCAGCACGAAAAGAGGCACGAGCATCACCATCGGGCTCTCATGGGCGTGATCGTACGTGTGATGGTCCGCACGTGTCTTGCCCATGAAGGTGAGGAAGAACAGCCGCCACGAATAGAACGAGGTCATGCCGGCCGCGAGGATGACGCACATGAAGGCGAAGTCATGCCCCGGCACCTTCGTGGCATAGGCCGCCTCGATGATCGCATCCTTGGAGAAAAAGCCCGCCGTGAACGGAAAGCCGGTCAGCGCCAGCGTGCCGACCAGCATCATAGCGGCAGTGATGGGGATCTTCTTCCAGAGGCCGCCCATCTTCCGGATGTCCTGCTCATGGTGCATCGCGTGGATAACGGAGCCGGCCCCCAGGAACAGCAGCGCCTTGAAGAAGGCGTGGGTGAAGAGGTGATACACGCCGATGGCGTAACCGCCCGAACCCAGCGCCACGAACATGTAGCCCAGCTGCGAGCAGGTTGAGTAGGCCACCACGCGCTTGATGTCGTTCTGCACGAGGCCGACGGTCGCTGCAAAAAAGGCGGTAAGACCGCCGATGACTATCACGACGCTCAGCGCAACAGGCGCGAGCTCGAACAGCGGCGAGAGGCGCGCCACCATGAACACGCCAGCCGTAACCATGGTTGCGGCATGGATGAGGGCCGAAACCGGCGTCGGCCCCTCCATCGCGTCCGGCAACCAGGTGTGAAGCATGAACTGCGCCGATTTGCCCATGGCTCCCATGAACAGCAGGATGCAGGCGATGGTCAGCGCATGGCCCTCGATGCCGATGAAGTTGAACTGCGCGTCCTTGAGGCCGGGTGCGGCGGCGAAGATCTGGTCAAAACCAACCGAACCCGTGAGCCAGAAAACGAGGAAAATGCCGAGCGCGAAGCCGAAATCGCCGACGCGGTTGACGATGAATGCCTTCATCGCAGCATCCCGCGCCGACTGCTTCTTGAACCAGAAGCCAATCAGCAGGTAGCTCGCGAGGCCCACGCCCTCCCAGCCGAAGAACATCTGGACGAGGTTGTCCGACGTCACCAGCATCAACATGGCGAAGGTGAAGAGCGAAAGATAGGCGAAGAAGCGCGGCTTGTGTGGATCCTCTTGCATATAGCCGATGGAGTAGAGGTGCACGAGCGCCGACACGGTGGTCACCACGATCAGCATCATGCCGGTCAGCGCGTCGATTCGTAGCGACCACGCGACCTGAAGCGCGCCCGATGAGATCCAGTTGGCGACCGGGACCGTGATCGCGCCGGCTGTGCCGAGATTGTGCTCGAAGAAGGCAAACCACGACAGCGCGCAGGAAACGAAGAGCAGCGCCGTCGTCACATACTCGGAAAAGCGGTTGACGCTGTCGGAGTGTGGCGAGGGCTCGACGGCGTGGTGATGATCATCATGGTGATGTGACGCGTGGTGGCCGTGGCCGGAGTGGTCCGCCGCGCCAAAAGCGGCAACGTTTGCGCCCAGTTTCCAGGCGAACATGCTGGCGGCACCCGCCAGAAGGAAGCCGAGCAGCGGAAGGAAGACGATGGCCGAATACACGGTCGCTCAACCCTTCATCATGGTGGCGTCATCGACCGCGATGGTGCCGCGGTTGCGGAAATAGACGACAAGAATGGCAAGCCCGATGGCGGCCTCTGCCGCCGCCACGGTGAGGATGAACAGCGCGAACACCTGCCCCGTGATGTCGCCGAGATGCGACGAGAAGGCGACGAGGTTGATGTTGACCGCGAGCAGGATGAGCTCCACCGACATAAGGATGACGATGACGTTCTTGCGGTTCGCCAGGATGCCGAACACGCCGAGCGTGAACAGGATGGCGGCGACAGTGAGGTAGTGGCCAAGGCCGATCTCGGTCATGCGACACCCCCTGCCACAAACGCCAACCTCATCCTGAGCCCGTCGAAGGATGAACCAGCCATATACTGATACGCCGACCTCGACCCTTCGACAGGCTCAGGGTAAGGTCTTGAGCCTGTGAACAACGTCCAGCTGAAAAGGGTGAAATGCGGCACGCTCACGCCTCCGCTTTCTCAGGCAAAGCCTTGTCAACCAAAGGCTTTCCACTCTCGACTTTGACGACCGCCATGCCAAGTTCACGCGTCCGCGCGTTTTGTTTCGCCACGTCCTGTCGCTTCACGCCGGGCTTTGGCTCGCGCAACGTCAGCACGATCGCGCCGATCATCGCGGTCAGGAGGATCATCCCCGCCGCCTGGAAGAAGTACACGTATTTCGTGTAAAGCACCTTGCCCAGCGCGCGGGTGTTCATGGCGTCCATGGGAAGCGCGGCGGCCGCCTTCTTCATGCTGAGCGCTTCCGGCGTGAAGGTCCATGCACCGACCACCAGCACGATCTCGATGGCGAAGATCGCGGCGATGAGGCCGGCAATCGGCAGGTTCTGGACAAAGCCCTGCCGCAGTTCCTCGTAATCCACGTCGAGCATCATCACGACAAAGAGAAAGAGAACTGCCACCGCGCCGACATAGACGACGATCAGGATCATCGCGAGGAACTCGGCCCCCAGCAGGATGAACAGGCCAGCCGCGTTCACGAAGGCAAGGATGAGGAACAGCACGGAGTGCACGGGGTTGCGCGAGGCGATCACCATGAAGGCCGAAGCCACGGTGACACCTGCGAACAGATAGAAGAAAGCCGCGACCGCGCTCATTCCCGTTGCCTGTTTCTTTCCCAAGCCGGACGGAGTGCGCGGGTGTCGTCTCCGACTCCCCCATTCCCCAGTTCCGGGCCGTCTATAGGACCCGTGTTGCATTGCGGCAAGCCGCAGACCTTAACCTTTCGGCCATCGGCCGAAGTGTCTTCCAATC
>JBOFUS010000056.1:0-6806 GCA_051652685.1 Beijerinckiaceae bacterium | reverse complement strand
GGCAGGCCCTGCTCGATGGACCTGATCCGCGCCTGCGCAAGATGTTGGTGGGGGCCAAAGGTCTGGCCGAACCACCCGTCATTCGTGACATTGAGAAGGACACCCGCGCGCGCGCCCGGAACCACGCTTTCGGCCGGGAAGATGGCCTCGTAGCAGATCAGGGGAACGGCGGCAGGAAGCCCGCGGACCGAAAGCAGTTTGCGCCGCGCTCCGGGCTCGAAACCGCCGGGCACCTCGACAAACTGGCGCAGTCCAAGTCGTTGCAGAAGGTCCCGGAAAGGCAGGTACTCGCCAAAGGGAACAAGATGCACCTTGTCATAGCTGTCAGCGATGACACCGTCAGGGCCGATCACGTGGATCGCGTTGAAAAAGCGTGCCCTTCCGCCGGCTGATGGGGCGTCCTCGGAACGCGCAGCGCCAGTCACGAGCGTTGCCTTCGGCTTCAGCATCGTCGCAATCTGCCCAAGCGCCGAAGGCTCGCGTGACAAAAGGAAAGGAAAGGGCGACTCCGGCCACAGCACATGCGTTACGTCGCCAAGGCCCGCTCCTTCGGCCTGCTCTGTCAGCCTGATGTAGCGCGTGAGCACTTCCTGGCCCGAAAGGCGGTTCTTTTCGCGCTGGCCGATATTGGGTTGCATGATGCGGACCTTGATGTCTGCAACCACGGGCGAAGGGCCAGCCGGCAAGCGCCAGATTCCGTGAAGGACAAGGCCCGAGAAGCAAACGGCCGCGACCATTGTCGGCGCATATCGACGCAATCCCCGCGCGTCCGTCGCGACAGTCGCGGGGGCAGCAAAGATCAACAGCACCAGCAGCGTCATGCCATCCAGCCCGACGAGCGCCGCTGTCTGCGCGGTCCAGTCCGTCGCGCCCATTGCCTGACCCAGGCTGTTCCAGGGGAACCCGGTCAGCACGAAACCGCGCAGCCATTCGACCAGCGCCATTGCCCCTGCAAAGGCAAACACGCGGCGCGCGCCATCGGACCAGAAAGCGCGGGCGAGCGCGAAACCAAGGCCGTGGAAGAGTGCCAGTGCGGCCGGCAGACCGATGACTCCCAGCGGCAGCGCCCAGGCGAACTTGTCATCCTCCACCAGGAATGCTGCGCCAAGCCACCAGAAGCCGAGGAGAAAATAGCCGAAGCCGAAACCCCAACCTGCCGTAAAGGCGGACGCAAGGCTCGCCCATGACCAGCGCGAGGGGCCGGCGACAGACCCATCGAGCAACCACACCGCCACCGGGAAGGCCAGCAGCAGCGCCGGCAGGATATTGAGCGGCGGCATCGATAATGCGGCAACGCCACCTGCAAGTATGGCGACCATCAGGCGTCGCCAGCCATCAAGCAGCAGGATGTTTGCAGCGATGCCCGTCATACGACTGTCAGGCCGCCTGTCCGGTTCCGCTTGCGGCGGACGGGACGACCGGGAGGGGTGCAGGCAGGGAAACCGGGTTGACCGTCGAGCGGCGATGGATGCGCACGCGCTTGATACGACGAGGGTCCGCATCAAGCACCTCAAACTCCAGTTCAAGCGGACCCTTGATCAGCTCACCGCGCGCCGGCACACGCTGTGCCAGCGTGACAACAAGACCGCCGATGGTGTCGACGTCCGTCGCCGCGATCTCGACCGCCAGGTCAACCCCGATTGCCCGGCCGACTTCTTCGAGCGGGGCCTTTGCGTCAGCGACAAAGCTGCCGCCCTCCTCGGCCTCGACCAACGCGCGGCTGGCATCGTCATGCTCGTCCTCGATATCGCCGACGATCATCTCAACCAGATCTTCAATGGAAACGAGCCCGTCCGTGCCACCATATTCATCGACGACAAGCGCCATGTGCGTGCGCGTCGCCTGCATGCGGACCAGCAGGTCCATCGCCGGCATCGAGGGCGGCGCGTAGAGCACCGGTCGCACCAGCCGGGTCGCCTGCAGCGTTGTTGAAAGGTCCACAAGGCCAAGGTCGAGCCCTGCACCATCCTTGCGCTTGCGGCCTCGCCCGGTGCCGGCCTCGGCACGGCTCGACAGATAGTCGAGGAAGTCGCGGATGTGGACCATGCCTTTGGGATCATCCAGCGTCTCGCCATAGGCCGGCAGCCGTGAGTGCCCCTGCGTGCGGAAGACGCGCAAAAGCTCTGTCAGGCTGATCTCGGCGGAGACCGCGACGATCTCCGCACGGGGAATCATCACGTCCGCCACCTTGACGGTGCGGATGCTCAGGATATTGCGCAGCATGGCGCGTTCCTGCGCGGTGAACTCCGCGCCAGGCCCACGCTCCGAGAGCGCATCCTCGATGTCTTCGCGGATCGAGGCCGTGCTCTTGAAGCCGAGCGCCGACCTCAGCCTGCTCAGCCAGCCATCCTGATTGGCCACTTGCGGTGAATGCCCTTCGGTGTCGCCGTTTTGATGTGCACCCGCGCTCATACCGCCGGCTCCTCCAGCGGATCGGTGCCGGCATAGGGGTCGGCAACGCCAAGGCTTGCAAGGATGGCCGTCTCCAGCGTCTCCATCGTGGCGGCTTCGTCCGGGGCCAAATGGTCATAGCCCAGCAGATGCAGCACGCCGTGCACGGTCAGATGCGTCACGTGGTCCATGATCGGTTTTCCCGCCTCCGTCGATTCGTCGCGCACTGTCTCATAGGCGAGGATGATATCGCCGAGAAAGGGCGCAGACGCCAGCTTCGCCGGTGCCACAGCCGGGAAAGACAGCACATTGGTGGCCTTGTCCGTGGCGCGGTGAGCACGGTTTGCCGCCCGCACTTGGGAATCATCAGACAGCGCCACGGCAAGCTCGGCCGCTGGAGCCAGCACGACACCTGCGCCGGCAACCGCAGCCTTAGCCGCCTGTCGTACACGGGCCGTCACGCCCGGAAGCGTACGCCAGGACGCAGCGTGGCGGGCCACGTCAACAGTGAGGCGGGTTCGGGCCATGGACGCGATGTTGCCTCAGAAGCTCCGGCGCGCCGGCATCGGTGCCAGCGGCTGCGGCGGAGCATCCTCGTAGGCCTTGACGATACGGCCAACGAGATCATGCCGCACCACATCCGCATGGGTGAAGGTGACGGAGCCGATTCCCTCCAGATCGCCCAACAGCGAAAGCGCCTCCACGAGGCCGGAACGCTGGCCCGGCGGCAGATCGATCTGGGTCGGATCGCCTGTGACAATCATGCGCGATTTCTCGCCAAGCCGGGTCAGGAACATCTTCATCTGCATGGATGTCGTGTTCTGCGCCTCATCCAGCAGGACAGCGGCGTTGGTCAAAGTGCGGCCGCGCATGAAGGCAAGCGGCGCCACCTCGATCTGCCCGGTCTGGAGGCAACGCTCGATAATGCGTGCATCCATGAAATCGTTCAACGCGTCGTAGATGGGGCGCAGGTACGGATCGACCTTGTCCTTCATGTCACCGGGCAGAAAGCCCAGCCGCTCGCCTGCCTCGACCGCTGGCCGCGACAGGATCAGCCGCTCCACATGGCCCTGCTCCATCAGTTGAACAGCGTGGCCAACGGCAAGCCAGGTCTTGCCGGTGCCGGCAGGGCCTACGCCGAAGACAAGCTCGTTGCGCTTCAGGGCTCTCAGATAAGCATCCTGCGCCGCATTTCGCGCCTTCACCGGCCCGCGCTTGCGTGTGACCACCTGATCGAAAGCAACCTTGCCGGCTTCGGGCTTGCTGGGAAACAGCGAGCCCTGAAGGGCTGCTTCCTGCAACGCGCCGTCCACATCCCCGGTGCTGAAGGGGCGGCCGGCCTTGGCCTGCTCATAGAGCGCGTCCAGTGTGCGGCGCGCGCGCTCCAGCGCGTCTTTCGCGCCCTTGATCACAACGTGGTTGCCGTTGACCGTGGCGATGACGGCCAGCCGCCGCTCGATATGGGCAACATTCTGGTCATACTGGCCGAAAACGAGACTCGCGCGCTTGTTGTCGTCAAAGGAGAGGGTGATTTCGCTGGGCCCTTTGAGAGCTGTGGCGTTGGCCGATGTATCGTCCACGCTGTCTGAGGTCATCACCCGTCTCATCGATGTCAATTGGCCATCTCCGCTGCGTTCACGCGACGCTCTTCCCCCGCACCCGACTCTCCGCTGGAAGATCATCCCGAACCAGCGCGCCGGCAAGTGAATTAGACATCGTCGCCGTGATTCGTACAGGAACGATATGTCCCACCAGTGACAGCGGGCCATCCAGATGCACCGCTTGCAGATAGGGCGACCTGCCGCCGACCTGTCCGGGGTGACGGCCCGCCTTCTCGATCAGCACATCAACCACACGGCCGACCGTCGCTTCGTTGAAGGCGTGCTGCTGGCGCAGGATCAGCGCCTGCAATTCGGCAAGCCTTTCGGTCATCACATCTTCGGCGACCTGCGCCTCCAGCTCCGCCGCCGGCGTACCCGGGCGCGGGCTGTACTTGAAAGAGTAAGCGGCAGCGTATCCGACAGCTTCGATAAGCCGCAGCGTGTCGCGGAAATCGGCATCCGTCTCGCCGGGGAAGCCGACGATGAAATCCGACGTCAGCGCGATATCGGGTCGGGCAGCGCGGGCCCTGTCGATGATGGCCAGATACTCCGCCGCCGTGTGCTTGCGGTTCATGGCCTTGAGAATGCGATCGGAGCCCGACTGCACGGGCAGATGCAGACAGGGCATCGCCTCGGGCAGATCGCGGTGTGTGGCGATCAGCGCGTCGTCCATGTCACGAGGATGGCTGGTGGAATAGCGGATGCGGTCGATGCCCGGAACCGCAGCCACGCGGCGCATCAGCTCGCCCAGCGTCCATGCCCGGCCATCCTCGCCGGCACCGTGCCAGGCGTTGACGTTCTGGCCAATCAGCGTCACCTCGCGCACGCCCGCTGCCGCAAGTTGCTCCGCCTCGCCGATGATCTTGGCCGCCGGCCGCGAGACCTCTGCTCCGCGTGTGTAGGGCACCACGCAGAAGGTGCAGAACTTGTCGCAGCCCTCCTGCACCGTGAGGAAAGCCGACACACCGCGCGCGATCATTTTCGCCCTGGACGCCTGCGGCAGATGGTCGAACTTGTCCTCGGCCGGAAACTCCGTGTCGATGGCGCGGCCCTTCAGCTTCGCCTCCGCGATCAGCCCCGGCAGGCGGTGATAGGCCTGCGGCCCCACGACCACATCCACCATCTTCGCCCGCGCCATGATCTCGGCACCTTCCGCCTGCGCCACGCAGCCGGCGACCGCCACCTGCATGTGGTGGCCCTCTGCGGCACGCGCCTGCTTCAGATCGCGGATGCGGCCGAGCGTCGAATAGACCTTCTCCACCGCGCGCTCGCGAATATGGCAGGTGTTGAGGATCACCAGATCGGCGTCAGCCATCTCCGTGGTTTCGGCATAGCCCTCGGGCGCCAGCACATCCGCCATGCGCTCCGCGTCATAGGCGTTCATCTGGCAGCCGTAGGACTTGATGAAGACGCGCTTTGGGGGCGCTGCGGCGGGTGCGCCTTCGGTCGCGAGGGTTGGAAGGGTGTTCATGCCCGATGATCTAGCAGCGGCTCGCCGGGGTGGGAAGGGTGGGGTATGTTTGCGCACGAGCACGAAGTGACAGGAGTAGTCATGATCATCGCCGAACGGACGCTCACCCTGAAGGTCTAGGGCGGCTCAACCCGCGATGTGATGGTGCGCCTGTATGCGCCGGTCCCATCGGAGAACGACTGGTCATGCCGCTACGAAATTGTTTGGCCAGAAGGGCTGCGGTCATGGCAAATCTACGGCGTCGACGGGATGCAAGCCCTGATCCTGGCGCTGCAATGTATCGGTTCGGAGATTTATGCGAGCAAGCATCACGCAAGCGGAGCGCTCAGTTCTGACGGTTGGGAGTCCGGCTACGGCTTCCCGGTTGCGCAAGTGACGAAACCTCACTTGGTAGGTGAGGATCAGCGCCTTTTTTTTGGATAGCCGAAGCCGTCAAGCAGGGATTTTAGGAATATGTTCCATAATGTGTTGGGAGCTCCCAACGGACCTTCTGCAACTCCAACACGCTTCACTCTTCCGAAAAAGCGCCATCGACATCCCGCCCACGCCCGAAGACGCGGATAATGCGAACTTCTCCATCCTGCACGATGAAGGCAATCGTCGCTTTCCTTCTGACACCGACAAGCCGCAAACCCGGAAGCAGATCGTCTCTTCGCGAACCGCGCTCCGGGAAGTGCCCCAGCTTCCCACATGCTTCCCGGAGGCGGCGCACATACCGTGCTGCCGCTTCATCACCAATCAGCGGCAGGAGATAATCGTAGGTCCCAAGCAGGTCTTGGACCGCTTCCGGCGTAAGCCTGACACGCCGCGTTTTCATGAATGCGCGGTCTTGCTCGCCTTTGCCATATGCGCCTCCAGCATCGCGGAGGCGTCCTCAAGATCAATCAGACGGCCGGGGTTCGCCTGCATGGCGGCGTAAGTCGCCACTACCTCTGTCCGCAGCCAGTGCTCGAGTTCAGCGTCGTGGCCGGAGAGCGCCGCAAGCCCGTCATGAACGACCTCGCTCTCGCTGGCGTACTCGCCGGATGCGATCTTGGCGTCGACCAGAGCCGCCATTTCGGGCGTAAGCGTGATGCTGATCTTGCGGGCGGTGGGCATTGCAGCGACTCCGATGTCCGAATGCAAGATTACCCCGTCATCCCCGGCATCTTCAACCCCTTGCGCGCTACCCAAGCCTTCAGCGTATTGTGCAGCAGGCAGGCAATCGTCATAGGCCCCACGCCGCCCGGCACCGGAGTGATCGCGCCCGCGACCCCGGCGGCTTCCGCAAAAGCCACATCACCCACCAGCCGGCTCTTGCCCGCCTCTCCCGCAACGCGGTTGATGCCGACATCGATCACGAT
>JBOFUS010000055.1:0-10201 GCA_051652685.1 Beijerinckiaceae bacterium | reverse complement strand
TCCCGGCCGAAAGCGTGGTTCCGGGCGCGCGCGCGGGTGTCCTTCTCAATGTCACGAATGACGGGTGGTTCGGCCAGACCTTTGGCCCCCACCAACATCTTGCGCAGGCGCGGATCAGGTCCATCGAGCAGGGCCTGCCAATGATCCGCGCCGCCAACACCGGTATCTCGGCGATCATTGATCCATATGGAAGGCTGACGCAGTCACTGCCGCTTGGCGTTCAAGGTGTCATCACCGGATCTATCCCAAGAGCGTTAAACCCGCCGCTTCAGGTGGATTGGGGGCGCTACCTGCATCTTGCGGCTTTGTTGGCCTGCTTTGCACTATCCTTCAGGCGCTCAGGCCGATAATGTCACGGGCGGAAGTTTCTTTGAAACGTGTTCGAGTTCGCTATTCATGACGAAAAAGCCGGATATGGTCGACGTCCACGTCGGCGCGCGCCTGCGCAAGAAACGCATCCTTGAAGGGCTCAGCCAGGAGAAGCTTGGCGAGACCCTGGGCGTGACGTTTCAGCAGATTCAAAAATACGAAAAGGGCGTGAACCGGATCGGACCAAGCAGGCTTCAGACAGCAGCCCGGCTGTTTGGTGTTCCTGTCAATTTCTTCTTTGAAGACAGCAGCTTGCAGCTTGAGAAGGCACCTGGATTTCTCGAAGGGCCTGGACCTGGATATGTTTCTGACGCCGAAGCTGTCCAGATTGAGCGGCTCACGCAGGCTTTCAGCCAGATCAAGCACGAGGCCATGCGCCAGCGCCTGGTCGAACTGGCGGAAGCCATGGCGGGCAAACCGCTCTCCTGAGCCTAGCGGACTGTTGAAAAACACCGACGTCACCGTCTTTGCGAGGAGCAAAGCGACGAAGCAATCCAGAAACCACGCCATAACCATCGGAAACGCTTCGATTTTTGCCTTGAATGTCGTCTGGATTGC
The DNA here is from genome assembly GCA_051652685.1 of Beijerinckiaceae bacterium. Taxonomy (GTDB): domain Bacteria; phylum Pseudomonadota; class Alphaproteobacteria; order Rhizobiales; family Beijerinckiaceae; genus JADCCX01. Next base: position 9,274 of record JBOFUS010000055.1, on the reverse strand, counting down.
TTCGCTGCGCTCGCAATGACGGGGCAGGGATCGTTTTTCAACGACCTGCTAGAGCTCCCTCAACGGATCGTTTTCTCAGCGCGCGTTCGTCAAGACGAACAATTCTGCATAAATGGATTGACCTATCGAACGCGCTTGCCTAAGAGCGCGCGCCAGTGGTTGTGGGTCCTACCGACATTCGGCACGTGTTTTCAGCCGACCGAACGATCTCAGGAGAAGTGACAGTGGTGCGCGCAGAATATCTCTTTACCAGCGAATCCGTTTCCGAAGGCCATCCCGACAAGATCTGCGACCGCATCTCCGACGAAGTCGTGGACCTGTTCTTCCGCGAAGCCGCCAAGGCGGGCATGAGCCCCTGGGCCGTGCGTGTTGCCTGCGAGACGCTCGCCACCACCAACCGCGTGGTCATCGCCGGCGAGGTTCGCACCTCGCTCGATGAGAAGGCGATGAAGAGCAAGGTCAAGTCGGTTGCGCGCAAGGCGATCAAGGCCATCGGCTACGAGCAGTCCGGTTTTCACTGGAAGACGGCGAAGATCGATGTCCTGCTGCATTCGCAATCCGCAGACATCGCGCAGGGCGTTGATGCGAAGCAGCCATCGAATGCCGAAGAAGGTGCCGGCGACCAGGGCATCATGTTCGGCTACGCCTGCCGCGAGACGCCGGAGCTGATGCCAGCGCCAATCTACTACGCCCACAAGATCCTTGAGGTGCTGACGAAGTACCGCAAGAGCGGCGAACATGGCTGCGGCGTTCTCGGACCTGACGCCAAGAGCCAGGTCACCGTGAAATATGAGCAGGGCAAACCCGTCGGCGTCACGCAGATCGTGTTGTCCACCCAGCACCTCGACGAGACCCTGACATCGGCCGACATCCGCAAGATCGTCGAGCCGGTGATCCGCGAGACGCTACCCGAGGGCTGGGTTTCGAAGGAGACCGTCTGGCACGTCAATCCGACCGGCAAGTTCGTGATTGGTGGTCCCGATGGCGACTGTGGCCTCACCGGCCGCAAGATCATCGTGGACACCTACGGCGGCGCGGCCCCCCATGGCGGCGGCGCGTTCTCCGGCAAGGATCCGACGAAGGTGGACCGCTCGGCCGCCTATGCCGCGCGTTACCTCGCCAAGAACGTGGTTGCCGCCAAGCTGGCGGACCGTTGCACCATCCAGCTGTCCTACGCCATCGGTGTGGCGAAGCCGCTGTCGATCTATGTTGACCTGCATGGCACCGGCAAGGTTGACGCCGCAGTGCTGGAGAAGGCGCTGGGTGAAGTCATGGACCTGACGCCACGCGGCATTCGCACGCATCTCGACCTCAACAAGGCGATCTACGCGCGCACCTCCGCCTACGGCCACTTCGGCCGCAAGGCATCGCGCGACGGCGGTTTCTCCTGGGAGCGCACCGACCTCGCGGACGCGATCAAGAAGGCCGTCGCCGCCTGATTTTTCTGTGGGTGAATTGATCAGAAGGGCTGGCTTTCGGGCTGGCCCTTTTTGTTCTGAAACAAGAAAGGCCGCGGCGTAGCGAGCCTCGAAGGATATGCAACGTCGCCATCCACCCGAAGCCACAGCCATCATGACCTCAGACCCAACACCAGAACGCGAACGTTTCTTCGGTCGCTCCAAGGGCAAGACCATCCGTCAGGGGCAGGCGGCCATCCTGGCTGACGGGTTGGCGCGCTTTGCCATCAGGGAGCTGGAAGCGTTCAGTCTCGACACGCTCTTCGACCAACCCATGCGGGGCTATCGCCTTGAGATCGGCTTCGGCGGCGGAGAGCATCTGGTCCATCGCGCGATGGAGCGTCCTGACATCGGCTTCATCGGTGTCGAGCCTTTCGTCAACGGCATGGCGAAGCTGATGGTGGAGGTCGAGCGCCACGCGATCACAAACATCCGCGTTTTCAGCCAGGACGCGACGTTGCTGCTCCGGCGCCTGCCCGTCGACAGGCTGGAGGAAGTGAGCCTGCTTTATCCTGATCCGTGGCCAAAGCGACGGCAGCGGAAGCGGCGCTTCGTGACGGAAGAGTCGCTGGCGCTGATCGCCCGTGCGCTGAAGCCCGGATGTCCATTCAGGTTTGCGTCGGACATCGACGACTACGTCGGCTGGACGCTGACCCGCGCGTTGGGGCAGCCGATGTTTGCCTGGGAAGCGATGCAGCCAACCGATTGGACCACGCCCTATCCGGGCTGGCCGGGCACGCGCTACGAAGCCAAGGCCTTACGTGAAGGCCGCACGCCGGCCTATCTCACTTTCGTCAGACGATAGGATCAGCCGCGCCCGCTTTCCGCCCCGCCCCATGCTGGCGGCGCGCGGCGCACACGGATGGCACGGATCGCGGCCACACGGCCGGCCATCAGCAGCAGGACCGAGACCGGCAGCGCCATCAGCAGATGGTGTGAGGTGGCAGCCGCGATGAAGGTCATGGGCTGTCCCATGACCGGCAGCAAGCCAATGGCGTTCCCCCAGGAGATGCTCCAGTGCAGCGCAAAAAGAGCCGCGCCGCCAAAGGCCGTGACGGCAAGCCCGTGCCGCGCCGTCTCGTCCGCCACGCCATTGAGCCGCTGGCCGAGCAGTTTCCAGGCGATGGCGATGCTCGCGAGCACCAGCAGCACCTGCGCCAGCACGAGCCAGAGTCCGATCGGCAGCCCGAAGCGCACCAGCAGGTAGGTGGCAATGAAGTCATTCTGCACCACGGGCAGACGGATGAGATCGTTGACCGAGTAGCCGCGTGCTTCGCCTTCCGGAACGACCTGTCCCGGCTCGCGGATACCGCCACGCGGAGCATCGGGCGAAAGGGCGCAAGTGTCGGGCAGGAGACCGGCCACCTGCGCCAGCGGCCCCTGGGTCTCGGCTGGAAGCTGGTCAAGGCCCGAAGACAACCGCGCCATGCGGCAGGGCATTTCGGCCAGTGCCACCTTGGACTGCAGCAACTGGAAGCCAAGGTCGCGGTGCGCCACGTCAGGCGCGCGGGGGCCTGCGTCTGAGGCGGGCGGGCGCAGGCTGTTATGGTCGAGATCGTACCAGGTCAGCAGCCGCTCGGCCGGCACACGGAACGCGCCATCCCGCGCCCGCTCCAGCGCATCGATGGCCTCGCCGCGCTCCGCCGGCAGTGACCATTGGCCCGCAATCGCAAACACAGCCAGTTTCGGAAACACGGCGATCAGCACCGCGTTGAAAGCGAGCAGCGCCAGAAGAATGCCGGCCAGGACCCCGCCCCTTGGCCAACCCAGCCGCCGCTGGCGCGGCTGCGGCGCAGCGCGGCGGCGCGAAAGTGTGCCAAAGACGCGGCCGATCCGCTGCAGCACCGTGGGCAACAGGAAGCTGAAGAACAGGATCACGGCGGTGGAGAGGATGATAAGCACCGGTGAATAGTCGCTCTTGAGGAACGGCACGGCAGTCAGCAGCAGGAAAAATACAAGCGCCGTGAACAGGCTGATGGCCAGCCACGCCGCATATTGCCCGCGTGTGTAGAACAGGTCGATCCGCGCAAAGCCGACGCAGATTCCGGCGAGCAGAAGAACCAGCGCCAGCTTGCCGATCTCGACCGGCTGGAAGCCCGCGACACCCGTCTCGGTGCCAACCGCGCCCCAGACGACGAAGGCGGCAAGGATGAGCGCCGCCGGAACCGCGCGGATCATCAGGTCCAGCTTGCCCGAACCGGCGAAGAAGCGTCGGGGCAGCGCCTGTATGGCCCTGTCTGATACCAGCGCGACGGCGGCGGCGGCCACCGGCAAGATGTCAATGAACAGCAGCTTGTTCTTGACCGCGTGGATGGCAAAGTCGGTTTTCTCGGCGTCGACGCCGAGGCTGATCAACGTCAGGGAGCCCAGCAGGCTGAGAATCAGGAGCGAAAGCCAGAGCGCCATCGCCGCAAGCCCGAAACGACCGGAGAGAAGGATGGCCACACTTGCCAAACCGTAAGCGAGGATGGTGGCGCGCGTCTCGATCAGCATGCCAAAGCCGCCGCGTCCGAGCGCGAATCCGACCTCCGGCGAAAGCGCCAGCAGTGCCGTAGCGCCAAGCAGGCCGAGACGGATCACCACCGACAGGCTGCCGCCCACAAGCGCCCGGTTGCGCCAGGCTCCACGCAGTTCGGCGAGTATCGACAGTGCAGCGGCGAGCGCAATGCCGAGGATCGCGGCCAGCCGGACAATGCGCTCGCCGCCATTCATGAGGCGAAGGCTCGGGCCAAGCTCTCCCTGCGCCAGCGGCTGGCGGGTGGGGGTAGGTGCAACGATGATCGACGGTGTCGTGGCGGCGGCGACCAATTCCCCAGCTTCCGCCGCCGGCAATCGATGCGCCTTGCTGACGGGGATGAAGGCGACCGGCAGTCGTCCCTGCGCTTCGGCCCCAAGCTCGACGCGGTAGCGCGTGCGGCCGATGATCATGTGACCGAGCAACGCATCTCCCGGCGGATCGAAAGCCCAGTCGATGCCCTGAAAATCAGCCGTATCCTTTCCTGCGCGGGTGAAGACCGCCGACGGACGCGGCGCATCCATCGGTTCTCCAGGCGCGAAGAAGAACCGGTCGCCGCGCGCCGTCAATAAGAAGCCCCGGAACGGCAGGCGATCCACCGCCACGTAACGCTCGGTGCGCACCGCACAGTTCAGCCGCCCGCCAAGATTCAGCACGCGCTCCTCGCCGCGCTCGTCTGCTGCAATGAACCCGGTGACGAACTGGCGGATCTTGTCGGTCACGGAAGGCGGCGCGCAAACCTTGAGGGGTTCGCCGCTGACTCGCACGTCTGCGCCCGCTGCACCGCGCGTCACGATGATCTCGCGCGGCGGGCCGCTCCCGCTCAGCGTCATGCGCAGGCGGCCCGCGACGGCCTCGTCGATCACCAGATTCATGCCGCTGGCGCGGATGCGGTCACCGGTGGCGAGCGCCCAGCGTGCCGAGAAGCCGGAAGAACCGTTCTGATACTCAAGCCACAGTCGCCGTTCGCGGGCGACATTGCGCAGGCTGACGGCGCCGTTGGCATCGCGTGTCAGCGAAACGTGCCGCAGCTCGGCGGAATCAAAGCGACCCGGCTGCAGCAGCTCGCGGCGGCCGATGACTGCTGTTTCGCCCCTGGCGAGGTTGACCGTGGTCCGCTCCAGCCCAACGACAGGGGCCGCGCCGCCAATGAGGACGCCCACGTTCAGCCACCAGAAGCCGAGCAGCAGGACGGCGAGCACGACCGCGACGACACCGCCCAGTGCGCCTCCCGCACCGATCTGATGGAAAAACCGCCGCATGGTCCTAACGCCCCCTGTCGTCGGCGAGCTTCGCCAGCAAAGGGGCCATGAGCGCGCCACAGGCACCGCCGCCGGTGAGCGTGGTGTGCGTCACCCAGCACGCGAAGGCGACGCGCCGCCGCCCGGCCACCTCGTTGACCCAGCCGGCGAGCCAGGCGGAGTTCATGCCCTCCGAGGTGTCGGCAGTGCCCGTCTTGGCGTAGATGCGCCCGCGAACCGCCGGTGGCAGTTGCGCCATGACGCGCGTGGCTGTGCCGTAGGGTGAGTTGACGACACCCTGCAGGCCGGCGTCCACCATATCGAGCCAGGGCTTGTCTTCCATAGCGTCCATGCCGGGAATGATGCGTTGCCCCTCATTGTGGCCGGGCGTCTCGCGGACGTCCGAAACAGGTTTGAGGATGCGCGGCGAGATTACGCGGCGCGCGCCGACGGAGCCGTAGATGGCGGCCATGGCCAGCGGCGTGGCGCGCACGCCCTGACCGTACGAATTTGTCGCAAGGTCGATGCGCCGCGCATTGCGTTTGTCTTCGACCGCAAGTTCCACCGGCTCGGCAAAGAGGCGCGGCGCGCCCGTCACGATGCCGCGTGTCAGGTCCAGCCCGCGCCGGTCCGAACCGGGCACAAGGCCGGCAGGACCGCCCGGTGCCTGATAGATGGGGAAGATGCGCTCCACCGCCGCCGCCAGACGGGTGCCACTGCGGCCTGAAGGCCGCGCGGGCGGGCGGGCTGTCACCTTGTCCGCGTCAAGCGCCAGGGCCAGCCCCGCAAACCAGAGGTTTGATGACTTGATGAGCGATTCGCAGACACCGATCTGCGCGCCCGCGCCGCCGGACGGGCAGCCGCTGCCGCCAGGCCCGGGCGGCAGAAAGGTGTTGGAGAAGGCACCGCCGCCGTAGTTGCCAATGGTGACACCATCGACGTTGAGCGCCGCGGCACCGATGTTCAGCCGGCGCATCTGCGAGGCCGGTGCCTCGCGACCCGAGACAACACCTGCGGCCCAGGGCAAATCCTTCACTGCGGCAATACCCGCGAGGCCAGTGACCAGCTTGAATGTCGATCCGGGCATGGCGTGGACGTCGCCCGCACGCCAGGCGTGGCCGGCGAGCGGCGAGTCTGCCTCGCGTCCGGCCGCAAGCGCCTGGACGTCCCAGTTGTGCATGCCGGCCTGGAAATCCGGCCATGATGACATGGCGAGGATCTCGCCGGGCGAATCGCCTGCGTCGATCAGCACCACCGCCGCGCGGCCGTGGCCCTGGTCCGGCGGCTCGCGCTCGGGCGGCAGGCTGGCCTGGTCCGGACCGATGCGCCGGCGGCGGAAGCCTTGTTCGAGGCGTGCGCCCATTTGCTTGTAAACGGCCTCCTGCGCCATGCGTTGCAGGCGCGGCTCAATGGTGAGCTTCAGTTGCTCGCGCGTGCGCGCGCCACCGGCCGCGCTTGCCAGCGAGCCGATGTCGCTCGGCCCATAGCCGATCAGCGATGTCAGCCCCATCTCGTCCACGGCGGGCGCGGGCTTGCCGGAGGCGTCCAGGGCTGGCGAACCATCGGCAAAGAGCAGGCTGCGGCCTCCCCCGCCGCGTCGCTGCTGCGTCACCGGCGTTCGCCAGTCCAGATCGCAGTCAAGCTTTACGCCTGTCCGGTTGCAATCAATGTCGATATGCGCACTGCGCCACAGCCGCGCCCGGCCAGTGGCGGCCGGCCTGCTGTCGCTGAGCACGGCTTGCGCGACCGCAGGCGCGGCGCTCACGGCGAGACCCTCCACGGCGAGCTCAATGTCCCTGATACGCCGGCCGGTGACAGTGAGCCGCCAGCCCTGGGGCAGGCCTTTGTCGGCGGCTTGCTGGCAGAGGTCGAACTCATCCTCGTCGCAGACGCGCTCGCCCTGAATGGCAAGTCCGCCGAGCCGGACAGTGAAGCTCTCACGCTTCGGATCGACATTGGCGCTCTCGCGGCCAACGCTGACACGCTGGGGCGTGAGGATGAGATCGACGGTCAGGCGGCGTTGCCCGGCTGGCAGGCGCGTCAGCAGCTTCAGCCGCTGCGCCGGATCACGCAACGGGCCAAACAGTGCCCAGTCGGACGCCTGGCCCGATCGGCGCAGCGCGAAATCAGCAAAATCACGGGGAGGGGGCGTGGCACCGGGAATGACGTTCAGCGGCGCGCCAGCTCCGCCACCCTCGGACACCGCTTCCGCCTGCCATTGCGTCGGCCGGCAGCCGGGCGGTGTCACTGGAAGATCGAGCGCCTGCCCGTTGGCACAGCGCGCCTCGGCGGCGCGGTCGTCGCGGGCGGCGGCAATCAGGAAGGAGCTGTTCCAGGCCAGGATCTCGGCGAGGATCTGCCGGCCGGCGGGCTGCGTGCAGAGCCGCTCCAGCAGCGCGGGCTTGAGCGGGGGAGCGCCCGGCCTTGCCGTGGCGAGGCTTGTGTCGAACAGCGCTTCGCAAGGCAGGCTGCGCATGGCGGGTCCAGCAGGATCGAACCAGACAACACCATCGCGCGTCAGCTCGCGAAACAGGTCCTCGTTCTCGCGGCTCGTTTCGCTGAACTCCGGCTGCTTGATCCAGCGGCGGCTCTGGTCCAGCGATTCGACCAGCCCGCCCGCTACCTTGCCGAAAAGGACAACGCCACCGACAACGAAGACGAGGCCAAGGAGCAGCCGGCCAAAGCCGCTGCGCCAGAACTGCAGGAGCGCGTTCACGCGGAACCTCCCGCCGCCGTCACCTCGGCGATGATCGGGCCGATGACGACCCTGTCGCCGTGCTTCAGCCGGCCGCGCTGGGCAGGGACTGCCTTTCCATCCGCAAGCATCCAGATATCAGGGCCAGGTTCCACGATCATGCCATGGGCATCGCGGCTGACCAGACCGAGCGGCATGCGGTCGAGCAACTGATCCAGCCGAAAGGTCTCGCCGCTGGCCAACTGCACGGTTACCGCCTCGCCGATCCAATCGAGTGCGAAAACGCCTTCTCCCGCTGCTCCGCGCCCGGCAACCACGGGGCTCGGTGTCGCGGGCAATGAGATGTAGCCCATGGGAGCGATGGTTGTGGCCAGCGCCAGCCGGCGCTCCCCCCCGAAGCTCATCCGGCCAAGGCTGGCGTTGAGGTTGCCCCGCCCGAGATAGCGCATGTCTGCGCGGGAATAGGGCCTGAGGCTCGTCCCCTGCGCCACCAGCGTGTCATTCTCGGCCAGAAGGCCGGAGAAACGCAGGATGCCGCCGACAGTGCGGTCGACCCAGAAGCGGGCGAGCTTCCTGCCGCCGAAACTCTCGCGGATGGCGACGCCGAGCACGCTGAGATAGAAGGGATCATTGGGCGGCTGGAAACGCAGCCGGGATGGCCTTGCGTCCAGGGTCACATCGATCATGCAGAGCCGGACGCGGCCCTGGCCGGAGCGAACACCGGTTATGTCGTAGCGCATGTCAGCGGTTGAGCCGACCGGCAGGGCGGCAGGCACGGCGTCCAGCGCCATGGAATTGGCAGTGCCTGCTGTGCGTATATTGAGCGGTGGCAGGCCGCTGGCACCGCGCGCCGCGCTCGCTGCGGGAAAGCGGCCGAGGCTGAAGATCGCGTCGGCCGGGAGATCGGGGTGGACGGCGGGGGCGAGCCGCTCGCTCCTTGCGAAAGCGAACATGCCCTGTCCGGGATGGATACCGCCCGGCGTCGTTTCGGCCACCAGCGGCTCGCCCAGCGGTTCACCTTGCGCATCGAGGACGTCGATCCGGCCGCGCTCCGCCCCATCGGGCGCATGCACGCCGTAGCCCATGTAGATTGCGACGGGATGCTCGATGGTCGGCGATTGCGCGACATGGATTGAGACACCGGTTTCCTCATCCACCAGATCACCGAACCGCCGCGCGATCCGATCTCGCAGGAAGGTTGCGAAGGTCGCCGCTCCCGGCAGCTGCTCCTGCGTCAGCACGATCAGCGCGGGAAACACCGCATCCACCGGCTGCGGGCCTGCACCGTCATCGACGAGGCGATAGGCGCGGAACCGGTCGATGATCGCTTCAAGCGAGAGCTTGCTCGCGATCGCAACACCACCTG
>JBOFUS010000054.1:0-6861 GCA_051652685.1 Beijerinckiaceae bacterium | reverse complement strand
TTCCGCTTCGTCACGACGGTGCGCAAAAAGGAAACTTCAATATGAGTGATCCCGCCAACACCCTTATCCTCGAGACCACCAAGGGAAAGGTCGTCATCGAGATGCTGCCTGATCTTGCGCCGGGCCACGTGGCCCATATCAAGAAGCTGGTTGGCGAAGGCTTCTACGACGGAATCGTTTTTCACCGCGTGATCGATGGCTTCATGGCGCAGACGGGTTGCCCGCAGGGCACGGGCACCGGTGGCTCCAGCTATGCGGACCTGAAGGCGGAGTTCAATGCCGAGAAGCACGTCCGCGGCATCTGCTCCATGGCCCGTTCGCAGAACCCGAATTCCGCCAACTCGCAGTTCTTCATCTGCTTCGACGACGCGGGTTTCCTCGACCGGCAGTACACGGTCTGGGGCAAGGTGACTGAGGGCATGGAGAACGTCGACCAGATCAAGCGCGGCGAACCGGTGCGCAACCCGGACTCGATCGTTTCCGCGAAGATGATGGGCTGAAACGCTACAGCTTTGCCATGAAGCCGGCGAAGCGCATCAGACCCTCGGGCCAAGGACCATGGCCCGAGTCGGTGTTGATGTGGCCTGAGTCGCCCGCATCGGAAAACGCCGCGCCCCACGCATAGGCCCATTCCTCTGCCTCCAGATAAGGCGAAATAGGGTCATTGCGCGAGGCGACGAGCACTGCGGGGAAGGGCAGGGGATCGCGCGGAACATGCGCGAACTTCAGGTCGATCTCCTCATGCTCGACCATGTAGGTCTCGCCCGGGGGGGAGACCAGGAAAGCGCCCTTGAGACGGGGGTTTTTCAGACGCTTCGCCGCGTGCACGACGGTGATCGCGCCGAGCGAATGGGCGACGATGATGCCCGGCCGCTTCAGGTTCGCGACGGCGGTGATCACCCGTTCCTGCCAGTCATGGAACTGCGGTCGTGCCCAGTCCGCCTGCTCGACGCGTCGTGCGTTGTCGAGCTTTGCCTCCCAGCGTGTCTGCCAGTGGTCAGGACCGGAGTTCTCATGCCCCGGAACGATGAGGATGTCGCATTCGCTGATTTTCATCCGCTGGTTCTCATGCACTGGCTCTCGTGGGTCATTCCGGCCTGTTTCAAATGATCTCAACACCTTCCATTTGTGCTGCAAGCGCAAGGCGCTTGTCCAGTGTGGCGAGGGGAAGCCGGCGTTCGCGCGCGAGCATGACATAGGCGGCGTCGTAGCTGGAGAGTGCTCGGCTGTTCATGAGATCAAGAATCGCAGCAAGTCCTGAAGGTCCGGGCGGCGATACGATCTCGATATCTCCGGAAGTGAGTATGTCGATGAGTTCAAGTGCAACGTCGTAGGCGATGCCGCCGCGCTTCATTTTCTGACCGATGATATTCGTCGTTTCATAGAGCCAAAGCGCCGATGCGAAGGCACCATATCTCAACGCCCTGTCCAGCAAGGCGCCCCATGGGCGGTGGTCCTCATCCGGAGAAACCGCTGCGATGGCGACCGATCCGTCGATGACAAAAGTCATGGTGCAACCTTGCAAATGCCAGACGAGGTCGGATGTATCACCGTCGGCCTGAATCGCGGTCGGAAATGATCTCGGCCGTCGACCAGTTGCGCCCAGACTCACGGATTGCTGCCCGCACTGCTTTCAGCCGTGTGATCGTAAAAACGCGGTCTTCTTCCCCCTCGGCCGGCCCGAGGCGTGCCACGGGCTTGCCATGGCGGGTGATGACGACTGTCTCGCCGCGCTCCACGCGGTCAAGCAGTTCCGAGAAGCGCGTCTTTGCTTCAAATGCGCCGAAGGTAACCATGGCGGCGAGACTAGACCGGTTGACCGGTTGCATCAATCTCCGTCGCAACTGCGCCATTCACTGTCATCTCAAGCGCCGCAAGCATGCGCGCAACTGCACCACCGTCCATCACCCGGTGGTCGAAGCTGACCGTGACCTCCACGTCGCCATCGGCCGAGATCGGCCCGTATGACAGCAACAGGGTCCACAGCGACACCGCATGGACGATCTCGACGCCCTGCGAGCCCAGCACCGAGATGGCGAAAGTACCATAGTGACCGGCGCGGTGGCGGCCGATGTTAAGGCCGAGCCACCACAGCACGCGACGGATGGGCAGCGGCAGGCGCGCCACAAGCAGCGCGCGGCGGAAATCGCGCACCTCCTGAGCCGGCGCTTCCTTCAGCCGGCGAACCGTCTGGTCAAGCTCGAGCAGGGACAAAATTTCCGGCTGCTTGATGCGGGCGAGCAGCAGCGCCGCCTCGCCGTCGTGGTCCCGCTCGATGACGAGGCTCGCGACGCTTGAACCATGTTCATAAAGATGCGGCCACGGCAGCTTCACATAGGCCTGCCGGAACACCGGCATGTCGCGGGCGACCAGCGCATAGGCCTTAAGAAACAGCACGGGCCAGGCGATCCGTTCGGCCGCATTCGCACGTGCCTGCATGGCCTGAACGATGTTCATTCTGCGCTTGATCACGCCGCGCGGTACGCCGAGCGAGAACTGGCACAGGTCGGCGATGATGCGGCGCGGCAGCGACAGCGAGACCCATTTGCCGCTCATCGCGGTCCTCCGCCGGGATGGCCGCCAAAGGGCGCAAAACCTGCCGTTGCCAGCAATCCGCAATCGACCGGCAGCGTGACGCCGGTGATGCCGCTGGCGAGATCGGACAGCAGGAAACAGGCGGCAGCGGCAATCTCGTCGCTCTCGACCAGCCGGCGCATGGCCGCACTTCCCGCAAGCCGCTCCTCATCAAGCAAGGCGTGGTTCAGCCCGCGCTCCAGCGCCGGCGTGCGTGTGAAGCCCGGCGCCAGTGCATTGACGCGCAGGCCGTGCGTCGCCCATTCGACAGCGAGGCCCTGAACAAGGTTCACCAGCGCCGCCTTGGCCGGCCCATAGGCGTGCAGCGGCGTGCCGGCGAAGGCCGTGACGGAGGCGATGGCGAGGATCGAGCCTTGCCCGCGTGCGGCCATGCTTTCGCCAAACCGTGCCATGGTGAGGTATGCGCCCCGCAGGTTGACGTCATTGACGCGCGACCACTCGTTGTCGGTCAGCCGGTCCGTCGTCGCCGGCCGCTGGAGAAGACCCGCCGCCACGACGAGAAGATCGGCTTCCAGCCGGGAGGCCAGCGCCTTCACAGCCTTTGCATCCGTGACGTCCAGCAACTCTGTCGCGAAACCCTCGGCAGCTGCCGCCAGCGCCGTGCCGTCCAGATCGCAGAGCGTGACGGCCGCGCCGCAATCCTTCAGCCGGTGGGCGATGGCAAGCCCGATGCCGCTGGCTCCGCCGGTGACCACGGCGCGCCGGCCGCTGAGATCAATCGTCAGCATGCGTTGCTCGAAAACCCTGTTCGTGATGGCCGGCGTGGCATATCACCCGGCGCTTGATGTCGGTTCCTAGCCGGGCCGCATGGAAAACGCCAACTGGGCCTGCTTGCGGGAAATCAACTGCATGAATGATGCGACCAATGCCACCCGCCCCGCTACTCTCATCACCGGTGCGTCCTCCGGCATCGGGCGCGCTCTGGCGCTGGAAGCGGCGAAGGAAGGCTGCGTGCTGGCGCTTGTCGCGCGCTCGGCCGAAGCACTCTCGCAGCTCGCGGACGAGATCAGGACATTGGGTGGCGAGGCGCACGCCATTGCGCTCGACATCACGGAGCCCGCAGCGCCACAGCAGATCGCCAATGCGCTTATGCTTGCGGGCCTTCATGTCGAGACGCTCGTCAACAACGCAGGTGTCGGACATCTTGGCATGGCGTCGCAGATCGACCCAGAGAAACAGCTTGTAACGGTCGATCTCAACATCCGCGCCATGACGGCGCTGACGCTGCGCTTTCTCCCAGACATGATGGCGCGCGGGCAGGGCGGCATCCTCAATGTAGGCTCCGTTGCAGGCTTTCTGCCTGGGCCGGGCATGGCGGTCTACTACGCCAGTAAGGCGTATGTGCGCTCCTTCTCGGAGGCGCTTTGGGAGGAAGCTCGGCGCGCGGGTGTCACCGTCAGCTGCCTGGCACCTGGCCCGGTCGAGACGCCCTTCCTTGCCAAGGCTGGCGTCGGCAAGTCACAGCTCTTCAAGACGATGCGCCACATGGATGCGGCAACCTGCGCGCGGATCGGCTGGGCGGGATACCGCGCCCGAAAGCGCATGATCACGCCGGATATGCAAAGCAGCCTCACGGCAGCCCTTGCGCCTTTCATTCCGCGCAGGCTGCTGCTGATCGCCATGCGCAGGTTGCAGAAGGCGCGCGCCAAGGTGGGCTGAAATCGCGCTTCCCGAAAGCTTCCTTAACCAGATTGGCCGTATTGGATCAAACGCAGATGATCCAGGCTCTTCGCAAACGGGCGCGCCCCGACAACCTGAAAAACCAGATCCGCGCCGGCGGCCAGAGCTTCGCGCGCCGGTTGTACCTGTGGAGTGTGATCGCGGTCATCGGCACGGTTGTCTGGAGCTTTACCGGCCACTGGTTCTTTCTGGCGACCGAAGGCATCGTCTGGAAGGAACGCGTGGTGATCGCGCCGGACTATGCCGCCCGCGTCATGGCAGTGCATGTAAAGCCCGGCGACAAGGTCGTCGTGGGCCAGCCGATCGTGACATTGCAATCGCGCGAGATCCTCGATTCCATCGCTGAATTCACCACCCGCCGCGCCGCGCTCTTCACGCGCGAAAGCCAGATTGCGGCGCGCTTCACCACGATCCGCGAGGTGACACCCATCGCCGAAGAACGCTTGCGCCGTGCCCGCGATCTGCTTGCCAAACTTGACGGCATGCAGAGCTCTGACCAGACGGCAGATATCGTGCAGCGCCGCGCCGCGAGCCTTGCGCGACAGGGGCAGATCGAATCGCTGCTCGGCACCATCCGCCAGACCACTGATTCGGGTCAGAGGCGGCTTCAGCAATCGAAAGCCGCGCTGGAGCGCCTCGAAGAGTTGCACCGCAGGCAGCTGACCACCGCGCCCCGCATCTCGGAAGCGCAACGCGATTTTTATGAGGCCGAAAAGCAGGTGGCGCAGCAGCGCAATGAGTTGCTGGCGCTGGAAGGCGAGGCGACGTCGCTTGCCGCCAGCCTCCGCGAACTCGACACGGCGCTGACACAGGCGCGGCTGATCGCGTCAGCGCCGCGTCAGGCGGAAGCGCAACGCGAAGCCTATGAGGCGCAGCGTGAACTTGCGGGCCTGAGGGCGGAACTGACGTCACTGGCCGATGAACGCGATGGCCTCGCCCGCAGTTCCGGCGAGGTGGATGCAGCAATCCGGCAGGTGCAGGCGAGCTACAACAACGGCAACGTGGTGGCGATGGTCGAAGGGTTGGTCGGCCCGAAGACACCGAACCCCGGCCAGATCGTAAAGTCCGGTGAGTCGCTGCTCGACATCTATCGGGGCGATATGTTCGTGCTGGCCTATATGCCGACGAGCCGCCTCTACAGCGTCGAGGTGGCGGACAAGGTGCGCGTCACCGATGGCCAGCATACCCATCCTGGCAAGATCATGCGCATCGAGACCGTGACCGATGCCCTGCCGCCGGAATTCCAGGTCAACTTCCGCGCCACTGACCGGCAGCAGCTGTTCCGGGTGGCTTTCGACGAAACGCCACCCTTCGCGATTCAGGCCAAGGTGAAGCTTTCATCCAGCTGGTCGCCGCAGGGTATCGTGACACTGGCACAGGGCTGGATGCTGGCGGCCGGCGAGACCGTGCACAGCTGGTTCCGCGTGGGCAGCCCGACCATCGCCACCCGCTGAACTCAGGCCTTGATCACGTGATCGGCCGCGATCCCGTGGCGCGCGACGGCGTTGCGCGTGTCGATCACCAGCTTTGACCACGAAACCAGCGCAGCATAGTCGATCCCGTCATGGTCGGTCGCGATCAGCACGGCGTCATACGCGTCGACCGTCTCGGCCGTCAGCTGCTCCGAGACGCGCCCTGCCAGATGGGGATGCTCACGCGTCGGCCGGATCACCGGCACGAATGGGTCGTGATAACCAACGGTCGCGCCGCGCTCCTCAAGAAGGTCCATCAGGCGCAGCGACGGACTCTCGCGCATGTCGTCGATGTTCTTCTTGTAGGAAATCCCCATCACCAGAATGCGTGAGCGGCTGAGCCCCTTGCCCAGACGGCGGTCCAGCCCCTCAGCCACGCGGTCAACGACATATTGGGGCATGGACGTGTTGATCTGGCCGGCAAGCTCGATGAATCGGGTCGTCACGTCAAACTCGCGTGCCTTCCAGGTGAGGTAGAACGGATCGATGGGCACGCAATGGCCGCCAAGACCCGGACCGGGATAAAAGGGCATGAAGCCGAAGGGCTTGGTTTTCGCCGCCTCGATCACTTCCCAGACATCAATACCCATCTTGTCGTAGATGATCTTCAATTCGTTCACGAGCGCGATATTGACGGCACGGAAGATGTTTTCGGTCAGCTTCACTGCCTCGGCCGTCTTTGAGGACGATACGGGCACGGTCTTGACCACCAGTGCGTCGTAGACTGCGACGGCATAGGCGAGCGCGGCTTCACCATCGCCGCCGACGACTTTCGGAATGGTGGCAGTATTGAAATGTGCATTGCCGGGGTCTTCGCGCTCCGGCGAGAAGGCGAGGTAGAAATCCCGTCCGCTGACAAGGCCCGATTGCTCCAGCCGGGGTTTCATCACCTCATCGGTGGTGCCGGGCCAGGTGGTTGATTCCAGCACGACAAGGTGATTTTCTCTCAGACGCGGTGCGATGGTGTCGGCGGTTTTCTCGACATAGCTGAGGTCCGGCTCGCGCTGGCGCGACAGCGGCGTCGGCACGGCAATGATGATGACATCCACCTCGCGCAGCTTGTCGAAATCGGTGGTGGCGGCAAAGCGCCCATCCTTCAACGCCTCGACGATAT
>JBOFUS010000053.1:0-4387 GCA_051652685.1 Beijerinckiaceae bacterium | reverse complement strand
AAGGTCGTCAGGGTGGCGCGGGATAGCACCTCCTGCATGGGTGGCCAGAAGAGCGAAAACGGTGGCCGTGCACCTGCCGGTAACCAGCGGCCCCGCGCCTCGCTGATCGCCAGCAGCGTTGCAGGATCCGCTGTACCCGGCAGGGGCGGAGCGCCGTGGGCCAGCACGCCAACGCCAAGAACGAGCGTGAGTCCGCTGGCAGCCATCAGCCCAGCGACGGTGGCGAGACCGATTGCACCGCGCGCCCCGCCAAGCGCGATGGCCGCCACGGGGCAGACCAGCGCCAGCGCAATCACCAACCAAACCGGCAATTCGAGTGTCAGCAGTGCGCGCAGCACCTCCGCAAGTGCGAGCGCTGCGACGGGCATCCCCAATGCGATGGCCCCCAGCCCACCGATGATCGAGGCCGGCAATGAACTGTGACCTGCCCCATGGGGCCGATCCGCAAGGCGTGTGAGCGCATGGGCCAGACATACGCCAGCCGCGCATCCAAGACCCTGCGCAGCATAGGACGTGAGGGAGACCGCCCGCAGAAGTCCATCGACGCCGGCAAAGAGTCCTGCGCCCAGCGCAACCGCCGGCATCCCGCCCACAAGCGCGCCGGTCCAGCCGACGAATGGACCCTCCAGCGCGGTTGCATGCCCAAGCGCGCCAAAGACAAGCACCGCTGCAAGCAGGCAAAGTGCGGCAAGTCTCGCGGTCTCGCGCGGCAACCCGCTGCGTTCCGCCACGATGATCAGCGCCAGGAGCAAGAGCGCACCCGTCACGACGAAGGTGCGTCGCGCCGCGTGCCGCGCCGCATCAACCGATCCGTTTGCCTGTAAGTCGTTCATACCTGAACGCATCCCCCATGACATCTTTGCGCCGCGCGCCTTCCGGCCTGTTCTGAGATTCAGTGTCGTCAGAGCGCTTGCATCCCGGAAGGATGTCGTCAATCTGAAGCCCTCATCGAAAAAAGCAGCCGCACAAGAATCAGCGGACGGGGCGGAGGAAGCGTATGTCGGAGCAACTCGGCCTGAAAGCCGGAGGTCATGTCGTCATTGCGGATGACCATCCGCTGTTTCGGGGCGCATTGCGACAGGCGGTGGCCAGTGCCTTGCCCGGCGTGGTCATCACGGAAGCGGGATCTTTCGACGAAGTGACGCGCGCTTTGGCGCAGGGCGAGTCCGCCGATCTGGTGCTGCTTGATCTCAACATGCCGGGTATGCAGGGGTTTTCGGGATTGGCCTATCTGCGCGCCAGTCATCCGGAAGCACCTGTTCTTGTGGTGTCCGGCAACGACGATCCGGAGGTTATACGCCGCTGTCTCGCTCTTGGCGCATCAGGGTTCCTGCCAAAGACGCAGGGCATCGACAGCATGCGCGAAGCCATCGCGACAGTCGCCGCCGGCTCCACGTGGACACCGCCGGGGCTCGATCTTTCTGGCGGAGCCCAAAAGGAGACGGCCGAGCTGATGCGCCGCATGGCCAGCCTCACGCCGCAGCAGGCGCGGGTTCTGATGATGCTGTCGCAGGGCATGCTGAACAAGCAGATTGCCTACGAGCTCGACGTGTCGGAGGCGACGGTGAAGGCGCATGTCTCTGCCATTCTGACCAAGCTTGGCGTCGATAGCCGCACCCAGGCCGTCATCCTCGCCGCCAAGATTGACGCAACGGCGCGGCCTTCTTCCGCAGGGTAGCGGTGCGCCTTGTTTCAGCCGCGCAGCCACGCCATTTCAATGGCTGAAGACGGAAAGGTTACCGCCATGCGCTACAGTTCATTGCTCTTTCCAGCCGCGCTGTTGCTGAGCGCCACTTCGACCGCCGGCGCGCAAACGACACCAAGGTTCACTTTTCAAACGGTCGACGGCGGCGTCATGCGGCTCGATACGGAGACCGGGCAGGTCTCATTCTGCACCCGTGCGGGTGCCGATATCGCCTGCCGCAGCGTGGCCGACGACAGGGCTGCGCTCAACGATGAAATCGACCGGCTAAAGCGCGAGAACGAGCGTTTGAAGACCGGCGCTGCCAAACCAGCCGAGAAATTCGCGCTGCCATCAGATGCCGAGATCGACAAGGCCATGGGCCTGTTCGAGCGGCTGATGCGCCGCATGATGCGCACGATGAAGGAAGAGACCGCCCCGACTGAGCGGCTGTGAGCGAATACAATCTGTTTGACCAAGGTTCTGCCTCGGGCGGATCGCGCTTGTGGCAGGCTGTTGTATAACTCTGGACCCGCTGTCGTTGCGAGCAAAGCGAAGCAATCCAGAAACCACGCTTCATTCTGCGGAAACGGAGTGCTTAATGGCGGAAATGTTGGCTGGATTGCTTCGCTTCGCTCGCAATGACGGGTTGGGAATCGTTTATCAACAGCCTGTTAGATGTGGATAGAAAACAGGAGATACCCCCATGTCACTCACGCCCGTTCGTTTTGGCCGCACCGGCCTCAAGGTTTCGCCGCTCTGCCTTGGCTGCATGACCTATGGCGATCCCAACTGGCGCGAGTGGGTGCTGTCGGAGGCGGAGTCGCTGCCGTACTACAAGGCGGCCTATGAGGCGGGCATCACCTTCTGGGACACGGCGAACATGTATTCGCTGGGTGTCTCGGAAGAGATCACCGGCAAGGCCGTGCGCCAGTTTGCGGCCCACCGTTCGGAGATCGTGCTGGCGACCAAGGTGTATAACGCCATGGGTCCGGGGCCAAACCAGCGTGGTCTTTCGCGCAAGCACATCATGGAATCCATCGACGGCTCGCTGAAGCGGTTGGGTACGGATTATGTCGACCTGCTGATCATCCATCGCTTCGATCACGAGACGCCCGTCGAGGAGACGGCGGAAGCTCTGAACGACGTGGTGCGCGCCGGCAAGGCGCTCTATCTCGGCGCATCATCGATGTATGCGTGGCAGTTCATGAAGCTGCTCTCGGTGCAGCGCGCGAACGGTTACGCTGAATTTGTCTCGATGCAGAACTACTACAACCTCGCCTACCGCGAAGAGGAGCGCGAGATGATGCCGCTCTGCGTGGCGGAGGGTAAGGCCGTGACGCCTTGGTCGCCGCTGGCGCGCGGCTTCCTCGCGGGTTCCGGCCTCGGCGCGGCGAAGACGAACGAAACCACGGTGCGTGGCAGGAGTGACAGCGTGGCCGACATGCTGCGCATCGGCACCGGGCAGGACGAGGCCATTCGCGCACGGGTTGCCAAGGAAGCCGAACGACTGGGCGTGAAGCCGGCCGTGCTCGCCATGGCCTGGGTGCTCTCGCGGCCCTTCGTCACCGCGCCCATCATTGGTGCATCGAAACCGCATCACATGGCCGATGCGCTCGCCGCGCTCGCTCTCAAGCTCGACGAACGCACCTGCCGGAAGCTGGAGGAGCTTTACCGGCCTAAGGCACCCGCAGGGATCTGACGCAGCCGGCTGCCACCAACGTTTTGGTGTTATTCGCCAACGCTGCCGGTGATCGGATCGAGATCTTCCGGGTCGATCTCGTCTTCCCGAAGCGGCTGGAAGGGACCCTGGCCCTTTCCGTAGAGCTGTGTTGGCGCGCCGATGGGCTGAGCAGGGCGGCGGACGAGCGGTTTTGGCGAGGGCTCCGCCATATCGGCGGCGGCCAGCGGGTTGCGCGGTGCAGCCGGCAACTGGGTGGGGCGGTAGCCTGGCAGAACCGGGCCGCTGCCCAACAAGGCAGGCGGCGTGGGCTTGGTCACACCGGGCGGGGTGGCGAAGGCATAGGCCTCACCGCGCGGAGTGGCAGCCGGCGCTTGTGCCATCGGGTTACCGCGCGCCGGATCGGACATCGGCATTCCGTCCGAAGGTGGCGTCGCCTGCGGGAACGGCCGGCAGATCGAGCGGTCGCCGCGCCGGCCGTGGCGGGCGAGATCCATGTGCAGGTGGTCGTAGTGATAGGCGTCCGCGCCCGGCCCCAGCACCGTGGCGAAGTGCTTGCAGGCACCGGCATGCACATCGCGCAGGAAGTATTGCTCTGGCTCCGAGCCCTTCCAGCCCTTGAGGATCGTCACCACGCTGCCGTCCTGGAGGCGGAAACCGCCAACATCGATGGCGTTGGCGAAGGAATGCTCGGACAGCCGCGCGCCGCGCTGATTGTTCATCGAGCGGCAGGAATAGGTGCCCATCGTGCGTAACTCGATGACCGCCTGTCCAAAGCGGGCCATGGCTGCGGGTTGCACCACTTCCTCCAGCCATTTGTCCATGGCCGCATACATCGGGCAGGTGAGCGTGCCCTCGTTGTTGAGTTTCGTGAGAAAGCCGCCGCGCGGTGTGAAGAGGCCGGGTGCGCTGGCTGTCAGATCAAGGTTGTCCATGGCAAAGGCGCTGACCTTGATCGGGTGGTCAGCGCCGCAAGGCCCCGCGCCTTCGAGCGCACGGGCGATTTTCACATGGGCGGATTCCTT
>JBOFUS010000052.1:0-1381 GCA_051652685.1 Beijerinckiaceae bacterium | reverse complement strand
GAAATCCATGCGCAGGTGAACAGCCAGTCAAAGCTCTTTTCCGGCGCATCCACCACCTTCGGCTCGGAACCCAACAGCAACGTCAGCCTTGTGGACGCGGCCATGCCCGGCATGCTGCCGGTGATCAACGAGGAATGCGTGGCGCAGGCTGTGCGTACCGGGCTTGGCCTCAAGGCCAAGATCAACAATCGTTCGGTGTTTGACCGCAAGAACTATTTCTACCCCGATCTGCCGCAGGGCTATCAGATCAGCCAGTTCCAGTTTCCCATCGTGGGTGAGGGCGAGGTGCTGGTCGATGTGCCCGGAGAGGCGGAGCCGATCACGATCCGCATCGAGCGGCTGCATCTGGAGCAGGACGCCGGCAAGTCGATCCACGATCAGGACCCGCGCTCGTCCTTCGTCGATCTCAACCGTTCGGGCGTGGCGCTGATGGAAATCGTGTCAAAGCCTGACCTGCGTTCTGCAGAAGAAGCAAAGGCTTACGTCACGAAGCTCAGGACAATTCTGCGCTATCTTGGCACTTGCGACGGCGATATGGAGAAAGGAAATCTCCGCGCCGACGTCAATGTTTCCGTGCGCAAACCCGGCGGGCCGCTGGGGACGCGATGTGAGATCAAGAACGTCAATTCCGTCCGCTTCATCGGCCAGGCGGTGGATGTCGAGGCCCGCCGCCAGATCGCGATTTTGGAGGACGGCGGCAAGATCGATCAGGAAACCCGCCTCTACGACCCCGGCAAGGGGGAGACGCGCTCCATGCGCTCGAAGGAAGAGGCGCATGATTACCGCTACTTCCCCGATCCCGACCTGTTGCCGCTGGAGTTCGACGACGCCTACGTGGCGGCGCTGGCTTCGGCACTACCCGAACTGCCGGACGCCAAGAAGGCGCGCTTCATTATCCAGTACGGCCTCTCGGCCTATGACGCATCGGTCCTCGTTGCCGAACGCGAAAGCGCCGATTTCTTTGAAGCCGTAGCGAGCGGACGCGACGGCAAGCAGGCGGCGAACTGGGTGATCAACGAGCTTTTCGGCCGCCTGAACAAGGAGGGCAAGGACGTGACGACTTCGCCCGTTTCGGCGACGCAGCTGGGTGGGATCGTCGATCTCATCGGTTCGGGCGTCATCTCCGGCAAGATCGCCAAGGACCTGTTCGAGATCGTCTGGACGGAGGGCGGGGAGCCTGCCGAGATTGTCGAGACGCGCGGCATGAAGCAGGTGACGGACACCGGCGCCATCGAGAAAGCAGTGGACGAGATCATCGCGGCCAACCCCGACAAGGTGGAGCAGGCGAAGGCGAAGCCTTCGATGCTGGGCTGGTTCGTGGGGCAGGTCATGAAGGCCTCTGGCGGCAAGGCTGCTCCGGGAGCGGTGAATGAGCTGCTGA
>JBOFUS010000051.1:0-6353 GCA_051652685.1 Beijerinckiaceae bacterium | reverse complement strand
TGGTGAATGCGGATGCGCGCCCGCCTTGTCATTATGGAGGGCAAGAAACCCGCCGAAGAGGCATATGGTGATCACGCCCAGGCGCATGTTCCCCTCCTCCGTAAGCTCACAGCTTACGGTCGCGATGCTTGCCCCTCAGGGTCCAGACAGCGAGGCCCGCTACCGCACACGCAAGAAGCGCCAGCCCCAGATGCTCCCAACCGGCCATATGAAGAAGCATTTCCCTCAGCGGGAGTTCACTATGGCCATGCGGATGCGCCTGTGCGTTCACGATACCGGCAGCGAACATGACGTTTGCGGCAATCACTCTCGACATGGAACACTCCCCAGGAACTTTCTTCTTGGATGCGCGATCAAAAACCGTGCCGCCAACTCAGCGAATGGGCTGGTGCACCGTTACAAGTTTCGTGCCGTCGGGAAAAGTCGCCTCCACCTGCACGTCCGGAATCATGCTGGCGATGCCCTCCATCACCTGATCCTTGCTCAGCACGGTCGCGCCGGCCTGCATCAGGTCCGCGACGCTGCGCCCGTCGCGTGCGCCTTCGATCACGTAGTCGGTGATCAGCGCCACAGCCTCCGGATAGTTCAGCTTGACGCCGCGCTCCAGCCGGCGGCGTGCCACCACGGCTGCCATGGAAATGAGCAGCTTGTCCTTTTCGCGGGGGGTGAGATTCATGCCGTCGCGCGCTCCGGTTGCGTCAGGTTCGCCAGATGCGGGGCAGTTCACGACCCGCAAGATATTCCAAGGATGCATTCATCGCACGGCGAAGCGCAAGACCGGAATCGGCCAGCAGCCGCATGACGAGCAATCCATCGAAGGCGCTGACGCCCGCCTCCACCGGATGGCCGGCGGCGGTGTCGCGCAGCCCCGCGATCCGGGCTTCGGCATCGTCAGCAGAGAGCACGACGGTGGCAAAACCCGCTGTTCCGCTGCCGAGCGCTGCCTTGCGCGCAAAAGCTTCCGCCCAGCCGCCGTCCACGCGGGTCTCTTCCGCGAAGACAAGCCGCCCGCCGCGACGGATACGCCATGAGTCGGACAGGCGCGCCGTCGCCAGCCGCTCGCCCATGGCAGCGCGGCCGAGCACCATGCTTTCAGCCACCAATGCCGTCGCCCCCTCAGCGATCTCAACATCGAGCCGGCGAGACAAGGAACCTCCTTCGAACAGGATTGTTTCCTGCGGCAACCAATGCAGGATGCTGCCTTGAGCTGCCGAAAGCCGCGTCGCGACCCGCGTCATCGCGCCATCCGAGCGGTAGATCTTCTCCGCCGCCTGCGTGGTGAACACGGCCTGCGCACCGGCCCCAAGATGGCCTTCCATGGAAAAGCGGTCCCCACCCGTCAGGCCACCACCGATGTTGGCAATCACCGCTTCCAGCGGATCGGTCGTTCGGCGCGCCGGGAAAAGTAGACGCGCGCATCCCGACTGGGCCAGATTGCGGATGTCATGACTACCGCCCTCGCCACGCGCAACATCGAGGCGCGCCTTGCCGACAGACCTTTCAAGATTCAGTCCAGCCTGTACCGGTGGTGGCTCGGCCGGGTAAGCATTCCGGGACAAAGCGCTGGCCTCAACAGTGAAATCTGGCATAGCTCACGCAATGTCATTTGCAGGATCGCAACCAATCGGAACGTCTATGACGATGACCGACCATAGCCGGGAAGGTCAAGGTGCGGCGGTTAGGACACGGTTGATCTTCGGCGTGTCGGTCAGCGATATGTCGGATTCCGAAGCCGCCCGATTGCTCGCTGATACGATGTCGACGGGCAGGCACGTGAAGCTCGCCTTCCTCAATGCACATGGCGCGAACCTCGCATGGAGCGACGATGCATTCCGGCAATTGCTTGCCGGCTTCACCGTTCTGCCGGATGGTGTGGGCGTCGATATTGCCGCGAAGATGCTCACGGGTGCGCCCTTTTCGGCCAATCTCAATGGAACCGACTTCATCCCGAAGCTCCTGCAGGATGCAGATCGACCGCTGCGAATCGCACTCTACGGCGCGCGTCCCGGCGTAGCAGCACGCGCGGCAGCGGTGCTGGCAACACCCATGCCGAGCCATTCCTTTGGTCCAGTTGCCGATGGCTATGGTGACGCTGCAACCGCGGCGCGTTTTCTCGCCACGCTTGAAGCCGCGCCGGTGGACATTCTGCTCGTGGCGCTTGGCAATCCGCTCCAGGAATGCTGGATCGCCGCGCATATTGACGGCAGGCATGCGCGTGTCGCGGCAGGGGTCGGTGCGCTGTTTGATTTTCTTGCCGGAGAGGTAGAGCGCGCGCCCGAAAGCTGGCGACGACTGAGGCTTGAGTGGCTCTACCGGCTGGCCATGGAGCCGCGCCGCATGTTTCGCCGCTATGTGCTCGGCAACCCGCTGTTCCTGCTGCGCGTTGTTCTCGCGAAGCTTGGCCTGAGACGCTTCTGATGGCGGGCAAGATCGCGGTGGTCACGCCCAGCTATGCAGGTGATCTTGAACGCTGCCGGCTGCTCTGCGAAAGCATGGACATCTGGGCGACGGAGCCCATCGAACATTTGATCCTCATCGCCGACCATGATCTGCCCCTGTTCAAGCCTTTCAACACGGCAAATCGACGCGTTGTGCCTGACAGCGCAATACTGCCACGCTGGCTGAAGGCACTGAAGCCGCCCTTCGGCCGCTGGCGCTGGATCAGCCGCGAGCCCGCACGGCTGGTCTGGCCGATGACCGGCTGGCATGTGCAGCAAATCCGCAAGCTGCTGGCAGCCCGACTCACGGATGCCGATGTCCTCGTGATGGCTGACAGTGACAGCGTCTTCGTGCGTCCGCTTTCGCCGGAGCTCTTCGTATCAGCCGGAAAAGTGCGGCTCTATGCCAGACCGGACGGTATTCTGGCCAAGGGTCCAATCCACCAGCTGCACCGGCAGTGGACCTCGGACGCGGCCCGTCTGCTGCGGCTGCCCGAGCCCGGGCTTCCGGCCACCGACTTCATCAACAATCTCGTCAGCTGGCGACGAAACAGCGTGCTGTCGATGCTGGCATGGATCGAATCCATCGAAGCGCGGGATATCGCGGAAGTGCTCGGGCGACACCGCACCTTCTCCGAGTATCAGCTCTACGGTGCCTATGCGACGTTGGTCGACGACCAGGCGCTTCACGCGCCGGATGCGCGGTCACTGTCGCACACCTACTGGTCGGGAGAAGCGCTGACGTCGGGGAGGCTTGATGCGTTCATCGACGGCATGGATGCACAGCAAATCGCGATCTGCATCCAGTCGTTTACCGAAACCTCGGTTGAGGCCATTCGCGACAAGCTCAGGACACTCCGCGCCTGAGGCTGAGGACAAGCGCCAGAAGCGAGACAGCGTAGAGTGCGAGATAAACGCCGTTCAGCGGAATTGCCCATGCTTCCGCACCGCCACCACGGGCGAGGAGCGCCGCCATGAGGCCAAGCTTCAAGATAGTGAGAACGGAGAGCAGCCAGAACCGGCGCACGGCCAAGTTCCGCGCATAGAGAAGCTCGCCGTGATATTCAATCAGGTTGCGGAGTGCGGGTACGGCAAGCAACAATGGAAGCAACGGAGCGATCTGCGCAACATTTGCACCGAGTGCGCCGGGGAAAAACCCGAGCAGAACGATAAAGGCGATCAGCCCCAGTGTCGAAACCGCTGCAATGGTGCCTTCGAACAGGACCATCCGACCAAGCTGAAGCGCCTGCTTGCGATCCGCCATCAGCTTCTGGACAAGCAGTTGATTGAAACTGCGGATGGGTGTTGCGGTAAGGTCGATGATGCGCATGGCGATCGCATAGAGCCCCGCCGTGCGGTCGCCGGCCAGTGCAAGCACCAGAAGTTTGTCGAGTTCGCCCTGCGCATAGAACATCATCTCCGCACCCGCTGCGCCCAGCGCATCCGCCAGCCGGCGCGGGTAGACAGCTGGCCGGAATCGCAGCCGCATCCGCGGCAGGAAAAACAGCAGTGCGACGCCAAGCGAGACAACATTCGACGCCAGATAGAACAACACCCAGGAGTCGAGATCCCGCCAGGGCGACAGGAAAAAGGCGACGGCGGCCAACGTCCGGATGGCAGACACGAGGACAACCAGACTTGCTGCACGGCCGAAACGCGCCAGCCCGTTGAGCGTGATGACGACCCACTCGACGACCCGCCAGCCCAGCACCTCCGCCGCCACGATGGCGAGAAACAACGGCAGGGTGATGCTTTCGCCTGGCAAAACCTGGCGAACGGCGAAGGCAACCAGGAAAATCACTGGCAAAGAGAGCATGCCCAGAGACAGCAGTCCCGCCCAGTAGACCCCGAGCAAACGCGGCTTGAGCGTTGAGATGCGGTAGACAGGTGAGATGAAGCCAAAGGCGAGCAGGCGCGAAAGCACGAGACCCACGGCGGAAGCGGCGGCGAATCGGCCAAAATCGCCCAGAGACAAGCTGTTCGCGACGATCAGGAAGTAGACCAGCGCGATCAGCAACCGCCCGAATACGCCGCTGCTGACAGTCAGGTAGTTGCGGATCGCGGAAGAATCGACCTTCATCCCGCCATGGCTTACAGGCGAAAATCGCGCGATACCATATCGTCTTGGCCATTCGCGCAGGCGTGAATTGCCCCGGCACATCGCAATCGTTACGTTGAAATTGTACCAGAGGGTTCATCGTTGAACGCGACATCCGTCATTGACCGCCGCAGGATCCTTGGGGCGGCCGCATGTGCCGCGCTCGTGCCGCTTGCTGCGACCGCGAACGCCGGCGCGCTGGTCGGTGCGGCAGCGATGAAAGAGGATTTCCTCGCGGATTCCCGCTATCGCGACGCGTTGATCCGGCATTGCGACGTCATCGTTCCGATGAACGACCTGAAGTGGGAGGCGGTGCATCCGGAAAGGAACCGCTTCAACTTCGAAGACGCCGACCGTCTTCTCGACTTCGCCCGGGAGCACGGCAAGTCGACGCGCGGACATGCACTCCTCTGGTACAATGCCATGCCGAGCTGGACCAGGGAGATCGCATCGACGCGCGAAGCGGAGCGGGAACTTCGCCGGCATATCGAGCAGGTCGCGGGCCGTTACGCCGGAAAGATCACGTCATGGGACGTGGTCAACGAGGTCCTGTCGCATGACCCGGCGGCGCAGGGCACCTTCCGCGACACGTTGTGGAGGCGCTGGCTCGGTGCGGAACAGGTGGATCTCGCCTTCCGTGCGGCGTCACAGGCCGATCCCAAGGCTGAACTGGTGTTCAACGACTATGACTTTGAATTCCGCAATCCGCGTTGCGCGCGCCGGCGCGAAGAAACACTTGCGATTGTGCGCCGGCTTCAGGACCGGAAAATTTCCATTCACGCCGTGGGATTGCAATGCCATATCTACGGTGAACAGGAGATCGACAGGGACGGCCTCGCCCGTTTCTCCGAAAGCCTCGCGCGCCTGGGAATCGGCGTGCTGGTGACGGAACTGGATGTGATCGACTGGAAGATGCCGGCTGATATCGCGGAACGGGACCGTCTTGCGGCAGCGAAAGTCGACGAACTCCTTGGCGCTCTCGCTTCAGGCGGCCCGATCAGGCAGATTATCTCCTGGGGAATAACCGACCGGTATAGCTGGATTCGCGAGACTTTCCCGCGCCCCGACGGGCGTCCGAACCGGCCCTTGCCGCTTGATGAAAACTACAGGCCAAAGCCGATGCACGCGGCGATCGGACGCTTCCGGAAAAAAGCCTGAAAGCTGCGCAAATCGAAGATGGTAAACCAAAGCTTAGGGACTTTGGTTCATGATTTCTGAACGAGCCGATACGGGTCCCTGGGTCCCTGATCGCGCGTTTCAGCAAGATCGAAGGCGCGGGACCGCGAAATGTTTGAGTATGGTCGCGACATCGCAGGCGAGGCGCCATCGGGCGATCGACGCCGCACGCGGCCGGCGCCCTCCGCCTTGCTGGGACTTTCCAGCCTTCCCGCCATCCTCTGGCGGCGCAAATGGCCCATTGTCCTCTTGCCGATTGCCTTTGCCGCCGGTGCCGCGCTCTATTCGTCGATGCTGCCGGATCGGTATCAGTCGATGGCGCAGGTGCTCGTCGACCCGCGCGAGCTTCGTGTCCTCTCGACCGACGTATCTCCACAATCGTTCAGCAGCGATGCCATCGCGGCGTATATCGAAAGTCTGACCCGCGTCATTGTCTCGACTGACATGCTTCAACGCATCGTCGAGCGCGAGAAACTGACCACCGATAGCGAATATGCGGGCAGATCAGGCATTCAGCAACTGCTTGGGCGGCTGATTCCTCTCGGAGATCGGACTGGCAACAGCGGCTTGCGCGCCGCCGAGCAACTCCGTCGCAATCTGTGGGTGCGCAGGGGCGAGCGCACCTTCGTCATCGACATCGC
>JBOFUS010000050.1:0-1141 GCA_051652685.1 Beijerinckiaceae bacterium | reverse complement strand
GCTATCATCGGCATGGGTGCGGTGGGCCGCGCCATCGCGCGTCGCCTTGCCGGCTTCGGTTGCCGGCTGCTGGGCGTCGATCCGGCGGCCAGGATGCCCGACGGCGTGGCAGCTGTGGAAATGAAAGATGCGCTGACGCTGGCGCATTTCGTCATTCTTGCCGCGCCACTGAATGGAACAACGCAGGGGCTGATTGGCCGGGAGGCACTGGCGCAGATGCGCGCCGATGTGCTCGTCGTCAACATCGGCCGGGGTTCCGTCGTGGACGAAGCAGCCGTGGCGGAAGCGCTCTCCTCCGGCCGTATCGCCGGATACGCGGCGGATGTCTTTGCCTTCGAGGACTGGGCGCTCGCGGACAGGCCGCGCGCCATTCCGCCGGCGTTGCTTGCCCACCCGGATACGCTGTTCACGCCCCATCTCGGTTCGGCCGTGGAAGAAGTGAGGCTCGCCATTGCTTTGAGGGCAGCGGACAACATTCTTGCCT
Organism: Beijerinckiaceae bacterium; assembly: GCA_051652685.1. GTDB lineage: Bacteria > Pseudomonadota > Alphaproteobacteria > Rhizobiales > Beijerinckiaceae > JADCCX01. Next base: position 657 of record JBOFUS010000050.1, on the reverse strand, counting down.
GGCTGGATGGCTCGTCGCCTCCTGATGCGATGTGCGCGACCTGAGGCTGTGTGCGTCGACGATGAGCGTGGTCGCAAACTGACAGTGTATCGAGGGTATGCCAGAGAAGGCCAACGTAGCGTCGTGCTTGCCGGGGCGATAGGACTTGACTCGCCGCTGCCGAATACACTGCCACTGGACAAGACAGATCCCGCTACCTATCTAGCGGGAATGAACGTTCATTTTCATCCCGATATCGCATGACCCTCGCTGAACCCGTCACAGCCCAGGCGCCTCCGGATCGCAAAAACCTCATCCTTGATGCGGCCGAGCGCGCCATCGTGCGCAATGGCTTCCACAAGACAACGATGCAGGATCTTGCCATCGAATGCGGCATGAGCCCCGGCAATCTCTACCGCTACTTTCCCTCGAAAGATGCGATTGTTGCTGGCCTGGCCGAGCGCGACCGCGAAAGCATGAACGCCGACATCGCGAAACTCTGCGACGCTGCTGATCCGATGGCCGCCTTCATCGCGCTCGGCCGGTATCATCTGGTGGAAGAGCCGCGCGGCAAGGCGATCATGCTGCAGGAAATCTGGGCGGAAGCCTGCCGCAACCCCAGGGTGGCGGAGATCTGCCACACCATGGATATTTCCATCGGCCAGAGCATCCAGAGCT
>JBOFUS010000049.1:0-1430 GCA_051652685.1 Beijerinckiaceae bacterium | reverse complement strand
GAGACGCTGGCACTGACCGATCGCACCTATATCATCCACTCCGGCAAGGTGCTGATGGAGGGCAAGCCCGCCGAGATCATCGCCCATCCGGATGTGCGCCGGCTCTATCTGGGCGAAGATTTCCGCATGTAGGCGGCACTCTGTGGCAACGTCATGGAACCGTAACCGGTCTGATATCCGCCCGTCATTTTACGCGCGCAGCACGTCCTCAATCCAGATTGGACGAGGAAATTTCGCCATGATCATCGACCGCCGCCAGACGCTCGCCGCCATGGGCGCATTCGCTGCCGCCCCTGTTTTTGCCCAGCCTGCTGTTGCCCAGGAAGACTGGCGCAAGAAGTTCCCGGAGCTGCGTATGGGCGTGTCGTCCGCCGAGAACGAGCAGATGGCCATGCAGCGGACGCTGCCAGTCGCCGAGTACCTGGCGAAGAAGTTCGGCGTGCCGGTGAAAGTCTATCGCGTCGCCGATTACGCTGGCCTCGTCGAGGGCATGCGCAGCAACAATATCGAGTTCTCGCGTTTTGGGCCGGCAGTCTACGCGCTCGGCCGCCGCGTCATGGGTGAGCGGCTTGTGCCAATCCTGCGCGATGTCGACAATAATGGTGCCGAGGGATACTACTCGGTCATCATCGTGAAGACTGAAAGCGACATCAAGTCAATCGATGATCTGAAAGGCAAGGTGCTTGCCTTTGCTGATCCAAACTCCGCCTCCGGCTACGCCTTCCCCCGCTTCTATCTGCGCAAGCAGGGCATCGATGTTGCCGCCTTCTTCAAGGCGACACCCTATTCCGGCAGTCATGACAACTCGGTGCGGGCGGTCGTGAATGGCCAGTTCGACGCAGGTGCCGTGTTCTGGACCAACGAAACAAGCGGAATCGTGCAGCGTCTCGAGGCCCGCAACATGGTGCCGAAGGGCTCGACCCGCATCATCTGGAAATCGCCGCTGATCCCCAACTCGCCGCTCTGCGTGCGCTCCGACCTGCCCAAGGAGCTGGTCGACCTGATCCGGTCTGCCTTTATGGCGATGAAGGATGAGGCGCCGGAAGTCTGGAAGGGCTTTACCGAAAATCAGGTCTCGCGCTACGCACCGGCGAAGCACGAGGACTATCTCGACGTTGTCACCGTGATGGAAGAGAACGACCGCGAGCGCAAAACGCGTTCTTGAGCCAGCCGGTCTGAAGTCTGCAGAGACGGACGCCGATGCTGATCTCGACTACCCATTCAGTCGAAGGGGCTAAAATCGTCCGCTACCATGGCATCGTCACGGGCGAGACGATTCTGGGCGCGAACGTGTTTCGTGATTTCTTCGCCTCGATCCGGGACATCGTTGGCGGGCGCTCCGGTTCCTACGAGGCCGTGCTGAGGGACGCGCGCGAAACCGCGACCCGCGACATGGTTGCGGCAGCCCAGGCGATGGGTGCCAACGGGAT
>JBOFUS010000048.1:0-1143 GCA_051652685.1 Beijerinckiaceae bacterium | reverse complement strand
ACGTGGCCGGATGGCGTGCGTGGCGACAGCCGCATCGAAACCTCGTCGCTCTCTGATCCAGTGCTGGTGCGGGAGGACGGTACGGTCCTCTATACCTTCGCGTCGGTGGTCGATGACATCGATATGGGCGTGACGGACGTGCTGCGCGGCGAGGATCACGTGGCCAACACGGCCGTGCAGATCGAGCTGTTTCGCGCATTGGGTGTCGCGCCACCGCGCTTTGCCCACCACAACCTGATCATTGCAGCGTCAGGCGAGGAGATGTCGAAGCGCAAGGGCACGCTCTCGCTGCGCTCCTTTCGCGAGGCGGGCGCGGAGGCGATGGCGGTTGCCATGGTGGCTGTCCTGACCGGTACCTCCGAGCCGGTGCGGCCGGTGGCTGATCTTGACGCCATGGCAGGCCTGGTCGCGCTCGACAAGCTCTCCCGTGCGCCGACGAAATTCGACCCGGCGGAGGTGATGACGCTCACGGCGAAGCTGCTGCACGAGACGCCCTTCTCAGCGGTGGCTGCGCGGCTATCGGGGAGCAGCGCGCCAATGGAACATGCCGAAGCGCTTTGGCTTGCCGTGCGTGGGAACCTTGCGACGCTGGCCGATTTCACAACCTATGCAGGATTGGTCTTCGGCGAAGCAAATGGCGTCATCGACGAGCCGGACTTCATCGCCGAGGCAGCGCGCCTGCTTCCGGAAGCGCCTTTCGACGAGCAGACTTGGGGCATCTGGACGGATGCCGTGAAGGCGGCCACCGGCCGCAAGGGCAAGGCGCTGTTCATGCCGCTGCGCAAGGCACTGACGGGGCTGGAGCATGGGCCGGAGCTGAAGCTCCTGCTGCCGCTCATGGGGCGCGGAAAAGTTCTGGCGCGATTATCCGGACACTGCGCCTGACGCCGTTCGCGCCGGTTACCTCGCGGGTTTCGCCCTCGTCCGCGCCCACCATGCGGTCCGCCGGGACATCTTGTGGCGGATGAGGTGGAGGCGGCGGCTCGTTTCGACCAAAGACCGTTTCGGGCTCGCGGCGTGCGCTGGTCGCCTCTGGCCCGCGCAGGCCAGCGGCGGGGTCAGGCTCCTCGCGCTGATACTGCGGGTTGATCTCGCTGAAGCCGGCGCGGGGCTGGTCTTCAGGGTTGAGCACCCCCAGCGCGC
>JBOFUS010000047.1:0-7184 GCA_051652685.1 Beijerinckiaceae bacterium | reverse complement strand
GGCAAGGTCATCCTCGATGCAGCTGCGGCCAGCCTCGATCTGGAAACGCTCCGCGCGCTCTACGGCGACAGGCCGCAGGGTAAGGAGACTGCCGATCAGGCGGCGCGGGAGATTCGCGCCGTGGCGGCACCACTGGTGTAGACCTCGCCAAGATCTGTCTCGCAGTCGTGGGCTGTCGTTTCACCAGCCGGCTTGCGCGCCACGAGAAAGATGCGGGCGTCCTTGCCGCGCGAGCCGTGGCGGCCGCGCTCGACAATGGCAAAACCCGCCCTTGCCATCTCATCTTCCAGCCTGATGGCATTGAAGCTGTCGACAAAGGGTGCCTTGCCAATGGCGCGCATGACGGGAATGACCATCCGGATCAGCGGGTTCATTTCCGACAGGCAAGGCGTCTTCGAGATGAACAGGCCGCCGGGCTTCAGAACCCGCAGTGCCTGCGCGAACGCCGAAGGGCGGTCCCGCAGCAGGTGCAGCAGGTTGAAAGCCAGCACAGCGTCGAAGACACCTTCTCCGTGGGGGATCGTCTCCGGCGTGGCAACAGCAAAGGCGATGTTGCGCCGTGTCCGCGCCGAGGCGCGCTCGCGGGCAATCTCGATCATCTCTCCGGAACCGTCGGTGGCGACCATGCTGCCGACGCCATCAGCGATCCTGAGCGCCGTCAGGCCGGTGCCGCAGCCCAGTTCAAGCACATGGTCGGAAGCATCGAGATAGCACAGGCTGCGCTCGATGGTCCGCTCATAGCCTGTCATGTCCCTGATCCGGTCAGTCGCGTATTTTTGCGCGATCCGGTCCCAGAATTGCGTGTCGGTTGTGGTGTGCGTCATGTCTTGTCTCCAGTGGAGGCACTGGCTAGCATATGCACCAATCTTCCGAATTGCCGATAACTGCACAAAAGATATACACAGACGCATATGCAGCCACTTGACTGGAACCTCGCCCGCGCCTTCCGCGCCACAGCTGAAGCGGGATCGCTCTCTGCCGCCGCCCGCCAGCTTGGCCTGACCCAGCCGACACTGTCCCGACAAATCGTGGCGCTGGAAGCCTCGCTCGGCGTTGCTTTGTTCGACCGGATCGGCAAGCGGCTGGTGCTGACGGAGTCAGGCGCTGGCCTGCTGGAGCATGCTGCGGCCATGGCGTTGGCGGCAGACTCCTTTGCACTTGCGGCGGCGGGGAGGGCGCAGGAGGTCGAAGGGCGCGTGAGCATTTCCGCGACCGACGCCATGTCCGCATGGATCCTACCCGAAATCGTGGCGCGCATCCGCGAGGAGGCTCCCCAGATCACGGTTTTGATCGTCGCGTCGAATGCGCTCAGCGACCTGCGCCGCCGCGAGGCCGACATCGCCATCCGCCACGTACGACCGGAAGAACCAGAGCTTATCGCGCGGCGGCTGGGCGACATGACCGCCCGCTTCTACGCAGCCGAAAGCTGGATCGCCCGCCACGGCCGCCCGACATCAAAGGCCGATCTCGCCCATATCGACGTGCTCGGTTTCGAGCCCATCGACAGGTTCGCCGCTCATCTCCAGCGCGAAGGCGCGCCCGTCACTGCCGCCCAGTTCCGCATCGTTTCGGAAAGCGCGGTGGTGCTGTGGGAAATGCTGCGGATGGGCCTCGGCGTCGGCATGATGCTGGACGAGATCGGGGCGACCATGCCGGGCGTCATGCCCCTGTTTCCGGGCGAAGCGGGGGTTTCCGTGCCCCTATGGCTTGTGACCCATCAGGAGTTGAGGACGAGCCGCAGGGTGAGGATTGTGTATGAGATCATTGCGCGAGAACTTGCGGGCGACGCTCAGCGAAAAGGCGAATGATCTCTTCAGGAACTGGCGCGCCCGGAACGATTCGAACGTCCGACCCTCAGATTCGTAGTCTGATGCTCTATCCAGCTGAGCTACGGGCGCAATGCGATGACGGTGGCAAACCAAGCCGTAACGCGAAGCGGCGTCATAGCGGCAGGCTTTGTGTCGCGCAAGCGGTTCGGCAAAATAATCTAGGCGGTGCCACGCCCGGCCGCCAATCCTTCGGGGGCCTCCACCGGGGTGATCGATACGCTCTCGCCACAACCACAGGCAGACGTCTGGTTCGGATTGTTGAAAACAAAGGTCGAGGAGAACTTGTCCGTCCGCACATCCATTTCGGTGCCGAGCAGGAAAAGGATCGCCTTGGGGTCGACAAGGATACGCACGCCCTTGTCCTCGACGATCTCGTCGTGCGGGGCGGCACCCTCCGCGTAGTCAACGGTGTAGCTCATGCCGGCGCAGCCACCGTTCTTCACGCCGACGCGCAGGCCATAGACCGGCTTGTCCGCCCGCGCCATGGCGGCGCGCACGCGCTCTGCCGCTGCATCCGTGATCGACATTGCCTTGAAACGAGAGGCCATCAGTCCTGCACCCGGTTGTCCTGCTCTGTGGATAAGCGCGTCATCCGCGCTGCCGTCCACACCTTCATATAGGCGATTGGTTGCCATTCCGCCAAGCACCCTGCAACAATCTGTCATGCTGGCATGGAAATCGTGCGGGCGTTGGGGGAGATGATTGCCGGTCGGCGTCGTTCGCGTCCCATGATCAGGGGCCAATCCGCATGCGTCTTCCCAATCCGCTTCCCGAGCTCGCGACGCCGCGGTTGCTGCTCCGTCAACCACAGCCGCGCGACATCACGAATCGCCTTGCCTATGGGCGCGATCCGGAGATCTACCGGATGCTTGGTGCCGATGTTTCGACGCTGCCGCCATACACCTTCCAGAACGCGGAAGCCTGGACGGACAGCGTGGCGCGCCATCCGGCCGCCTGGATCATTGCGCTGGATGGCCGCGCCATCGGTGAAATCCTTCTCGACAATGCGGTCGATACCGACATGCGTGTCGGGCTTTCGATCGGCATTCTCGATCCATCCGCGCTGGGACAGGGCTATGGACCGGAGGCGATCCGCGCTGTCGCCGCCTTCGCCTTCGAGCAGTTGAACCTGCACCGCATCTCGATGCGCGTGCTTGCCTTCAATGAGCGGGCTATCCGCTCCTACGAGAAGATCGGCTTCGTGCGCGAGGGGCTGGAGCGCCAGTCGGCACGGGTGGGTGACCGCTACGAAGACGATGTCATCATGGGGCTGCTGGTCGGCGAGTTGCGCTGAGCGCGGCTCACCACATGTCGAGCGCGACGCGGGCTTCGTCCGACATCCGTGACTGATCCCACGGCGGATCGAACGTCATCTTCACAGTCACGCCTTGCACGCCCGGCACGCCGGCCACGGCACCTTCCACCCAGCCGGGCATTTCGCCCGCCACCGGGCAGCCCGGTGCGGTCAGCGTCATGTCGATATCGACGTGGCGATCATCGTTGATAGAGACCCGGTAGATCAGGCCAAGTTCGTAGATATCCGCCGGTATCTCGGGATCATAGACGGTTTTCAGGGCTGCGACGATCTCGTCAGTCAGCCGGTCGATCTCTTCCGCCGGCAGGGCGGAGGAGGGGGCGATCGACGGGGCGTTGGGAGCCAGGGTCTCTGTGACAGACATGCGACTATTCTAGTCCCTCCCGGTCAGGCGAACAAGGCTTCTGCCTTGACGAGGGCGCGGGCAAGCGCATCCACCTCTTCCAACGTGTTATACATGCCGAAAGACGCGCGGCAGGTCGCCGTCACGCCAAAACGCGCCAGCAGCGGCATGGTGCAATGGGTGCCGGCGCGCACAGCCACACCGTGGCGGTCGATGACGGTTGCGACATCATGGGCGTGGGCATTCTCGAAGGCGAAGGAAACGACGGCGCTCTTGTGCTTCGCCTTGCCGATAATGCGGATCGAGTTGATCTCGCCGAGTTTCTCATGGGCGTAGCGCACAAGCGCATCCTCATGCGCGCGGATCGCCGGCTTGCCGACCGCATTGATGTAGGTGAGTGCTGCACCCAGCCCTATGGCCTGCACCAGCGGCGGCGTTCCGGCCTCGAAACGATGGGGTGAGTCGTTGTAGGTGACGCTGTCCTCGGTGACGACGCGGATCATCTCGCCGCCGCCAAGGAAGGGCGGCATCGCGTCGAGCAGCGCCTTGCGACCCCAGAGCACGCCAATGCCCGACGGGCCGTAGAGCTTGTGACCGGTCATGACGAAAAAGTCGCAGCCGATATCCTGCACATCGACATCAAGATGCACGGCCGCCTGCGCGCCATCGACCAGCGTCGCGATGCCGTGCTTGCGGGCGAGCGCACAGATTTCCTTCACCGGCACGATGGTGCCAAGCGCATTGGACATCATCGTAATGGAGATCACCTTGGTGCGCGGCGTGATCAGCTTCTCGAATTCGTCGAACAGGAAATTGCCGTCCTCATCCACCGGCGCCCACTTGATCACGGCACCCTTCTGCTCGCGCCAAAAGTGCCATGGCACGATGTTGGAATGGTGTTCCATGATCGACAGGATGATCTCGTCGCCCTCGCCGATGTCGAGGTGGCGGCCAAGCGAAGAGGCGACCACGTTGTAGGCCTCCGTCGCGTTCTTGGTGAAGATCACCTCGTCAACGGAAGGTGCGTTGATGAAGGCGCGGCAGATCTCGCGGGCTTCTTCGTAGGCCTCGGTCGCTGCATTCGCCAGATAGTGCAGGCCGCGGTGAACATTGGCGTATTCAGTTTCGTAGGCGCGCATCATCCGGTCCAGTACCGGGCGCGGTTTCTGGGCCGAGGCGGCGTTGTCGAGATAGACGAGCGGCTTGCCGTATGGCTCCAGTGCCAGCGCCGGGAAGTCCGCCCGGATGCCGGCGATGTCGTAGTTCAAAGGAAGCTGGGCGTTCATGACGCCTTGTTCTCCAGCTTCTCGGCGTCAAGATCTGCCACCAGCCGGCCGCGCACGCCCCAGTGATCGCGCTCGATTTCCTGGATCACGATATGGGTGCTCTCGGGCTTCTTGCCGAGAACGCGAACAAGCGTGGCGGTGATTTCCGCCACGATTTCGGCGCGTTGGGCGTGGGTGGCACCCTTCGTGATCTGGACATTGACGTAAGGCATTGCTCTCTCTTTTCTTTTCACGTCTTGCCTGGCTCAGCGCCGGGATTTCAGCCAGTCACGCACAAGGTCCCCGAGAGCCTCCCGCAGTCCCTCATGCGAGACATCCGCCAGCGCCTCGCCGGCGAAAGCCTCGATCATCAGGCCTTCAGCAGCCTTGCGATCAATGCCGCGCGACATGAGGTAGAACAGGAGGTCGCCATCAAGTGCGCCCACTGTCGCACCATGGGCGCACTGCACGTCGTCAGCGAAAATCTCGAGCTCCGGCTTGCCGTGCATCGAGGCGTTTTCGCCCAGCAGCAGGGCGTTCGACGCCATGCGGCCATCGGTCTTCTGCGCATGGGACTGCACGATGATCTTCCCCTGGAATACACCACGCGCGTCGTCATCCACCACCGTGCGGAAAAGTTCGCGGCTCACGCCATGCAGCGCCGCGTGTTCCACCACCAGCGTGTTGTCCGCGTGCTGCGTACCCTTCAACAGTGTGACACCGCTGATATTGACCTTGGCGTGGTCGCCGTCCACGCGGACAAAAACCTGGTTCCGGCCAAGTGCCGCGCCCGTGATCAGGGACAGCGTCCTGAAAGACGCATGCTTCGCCACGGAGCTTGCCAGCGTCGAGATCGTCTGCGCCATATCGCCCGCAAGGTTGAGCCGCACGTGCTCGAAGCTGGCACCTTCCGCCACGTCCACCTCGACAAGCGCATTCGTCTGGTAGGCGATGCCGGCCGGTCCGCGATGCGTCTCGACGAGCGTGAACGATGCGCCCGCTTCAACGATGACCAGAACGCGCGGCGCAGTGGAAGCGGCCGAGGTCATGGTGTCCTCAAAGGCAAGATGCAGCGGCTGCTCCACCTTGAGACCGGCCGGCACGCGAATGATCGCGCCGTCGGTCATGAAGGCTGCGTTCAGCGTTGCGGCCGCATCCTTCGAAAGATCAACAATGGCACCAAGCCGTGAGGCAAGTGGATGGCCGATGGCAAGCGCATCCGCCAGCCGGAAGAATTCGATGCCGGGGGGAAGCGCGAATGTGCCTGTCAGCCAGCCGTTGACCAGCGTAACCGTTGCCAGACCCTCTGTCGGCACGAATGGCGTGACGCCGCGTGTCGCATCGTCGCGCGGCTCGATAGCCGGGGCTTCCGCCTTGCGCATCAGCGCACGCAGGTCCGTGTAGTGCCAGGCCTCGATGCGGCGGTGGGGCAGGCCCATCGCCTCGAAGGCCGCCATGGCGGTGCGGCGTTTGGAAGCCTCGCCCGGCAACCAGCGGCTTGCTGCCTCGAAATGCCGGGATAGCTCCGTTTCGGCAGCGGTTTTCATGATCGTGACAGGAGCGTTCATCTCTGTTCACCTGGGCTTTCATTTGTCCTCACCCTGAGCCTGTCGAAGGGTCGAGAACAACTTTTCCGGAAATGACTGCCCTCATCCTTCGACAGGCTCAGGATGAGGCTTGAAGTTTGTGCGTCTGCCTCAGGCTGCCGAAGCATAGTCGCGGTAGCCATTGGCCTCGAGCTCCAGCGCCAGCTCCTTGCCGCCGGACGCCACCACCTTGCCATTGGCCATCACATGCACCGTATCGGGCACGATATGATCAAGCAGGCGCTGGTAGTGGGTGATCACGAGAAAGGCGCGGTTTGGCCCACGCAGCGCGTTGACACCATCGGACACCACTTTCAGCGCATCGATGTCGAGGCCCGAATCCGTCTCGTCGAGGATGCACATCTTCGGAGCGAGCAGCGCCATCTGGAGGATTTCCATCCGCTTCTTCTCGCCGCCCGAGAAGCCGACGTTGAGCGGGCGCTTCAGCATGTCGCGGTTGATGCCGAGCTTGTCGGCGGCGGCATACACCGCTTTGATGAAGGCGGCGGGCTGAAGCTCATCCTCGCCGCGCGCCTTGCGCTGCGCGTTCATCGCGGCCTTGAGGAATGTCATGGTGGCCACACCGGGAATTTCCAGCGGATACTGGAAGGCGAGGAAGAGGCCGGCGGCGGCGCGGGCGTCCGCCTCCATCTCCAGGATGTTCTCGCCGTTGAGCAGGATTTCACCGTCAAGGACCTCGTAGTCCTTCTTGCCGGCGATGACATAGCTGAGCGTCGATTTGCCGGAACCGTTCGGCCCCATGATAGCCGCAACCTCGCCGGCAGCAACCTTGAGGTTCAGGCCATTGAGGATCTGCTTGTCCTCGTCGGCGATCTTGACGGTGAG
>JBOFUS010000046.1:0-1173 GCA_051652685.1 Beijerinckiaceae bacterium | reverse complement strand
TCAAGATGCGCGAGCCGGAGCTATCCGGCGAGTTTGGCATCCTCATGGGCTGGGCCGACAAGGCGCGGCGCATGAAGATCCGCACCAACGCCGAGACGCCGCTGGACGCCCGCAAGGCCCGCAAGTTCGGCGCGGAGGGTATCGGCCTTTGCCGCACCGAGCACATGTTCTTCGACGAAGAGCGCATCATCGCCATGCGCGAGATGATCTGCGCCGACGACGAAAAAGGCCGGCGCGCCGCACTCGCCAAGCTGCTGCCCATGCAGAAGAAGGACTTTGCCGAGCTGTTCGAGATCATGTCGGGTCTGCCCGTCACCATCCGCCTGCTCGATCCGCCGCTGCACGAGTTCCTGCCCCAGACGGACGCGGAGATGGAGGAGGTCGCCAGGGGCCTCGGCTTCAGCGTCGAGAAACTGAAGCTCCGCGCAGCAGAGCTGCACGAATTCAACCCGATGCTGGGCTTCAGAGGCTGCCGCCTCGCCGTCGCCTATCCCGAGATCGCCGAGATGCAGGCACGCGCCGTATTCGAGGCGGCCATCGGTGCCGGCAACAAGACCGGCGCGCTGGTGACGCCGGAGATCATGGTGCCACTGGTGATGACCAGGGCCGAGCTCGACCTGGTCAAGGCGCGCATCGACGCCATGGCCGATCTGGTGGCAAAGGAAACCGGCCAGCGCATCGAATATCAGGTCGGCACCATGATCGAGCTGCCGCGCGCCGCCATCCGCGCGGGCGACATCGCGACCTCGGCCGAGTTCTTCTCCTTCGGCACCAACGACCTGACGCAGACGACGCTGGGCATCAGCCGTGACGACGCAGCGAATTTCCTGGGCTTCTACAAGGCGCGCGGTATCCTTGCGCACGACCCCTTTGTGACGCTGGATCAGGAGGGCGTCGGCGAGCTGGTGAAGATGGCGGTTGAACGCGGACGTGCGGCGCGGCCTGACATCAAGCTCGGCATCTGCGGCGAGCATGGCGGAGACCCGGCCTCGATCATGTTCTGCGAGAGCGTCGGACTGGATTACGTATCCTGCTCGCCGTATCGCGTGCCCATCGCCCGGCTGGCGGCGGCGCAGGCTGCTCTCGGAAGCGTGAAGAAGAGTGAGGGTTAGTCGCAAGCACAGGCATGTGATCGTTTGTGATTGGACATTTCACCACATCCATTGTGATCAC
>JBOFUS010000045.1:0-5925 GCA_051652685.1 Beijerinckiaceae bacterium | reverse complement strand
GACGCCGCCAGGGCGGCGGGCACAAAGGTGATCGCCTCTTCGATCCGCGATATCCTGCAGGAGCGCGCAAAGCCTGAACGGCTGGCGGAAACCGTCACGACGTTGCGGCGCAGCTTCGATCTCGTGCTGGTGCACGGCGGCGGAATTTCGCCACCGCTGGACGAGACCTTCGGCCTGACGCACGAAATCACCGACCTGATCCGCTACACGGGTATCGTCGGGCCGCCCGCACCGCCGGTGGCCATTGCAGGACATGACCTTGTTGTTTCTGCTGGCGGAGGCGCGGTGGGCTACCCGCTGCTGGCATCGGTCTTGGCGGCTTTGCCGCTCTCGGTGTTCCGGGACAGTCCGGTGATTGCAGTTGCCGGACCGCAGATGCCTGAGGATCATTTCACTGCGCTGGGCGCTCTTGCTTCGCCAAACATACGGCTCTTGCGCTCAGTTCCTGATCTACCGGGCCTTTTTGCCGGTGCGAAGCTGTCGGTTTCACAGGCTGGCTACAACACGGTCGCCGAGATCATGGCTGCAGGTTGCCGGGCGGTGCTGTGTCCTTTCGTCGGGGATGGCCAGACAGAACAGGCCATCCGCGCCGGGGCACTGGCAAGGACAGGCCGGTGTCAGACAGTCCACGAGGCCGGGCTCACGCCGGCCCGGATGGCGGCCGCGATGGAGGCGGCGTTCGACTTGCCTCAGCCGTCTGCCCAAATTGCGGATGGGGCCGCACGTGCGGCAGCGGTGTTGCTGGAGCGTCTGGAAAGGTCTCGGGATTTTGGCCGCTGACGCCTCAATTCGCGCCGACAAACACCGGGTTGGCGAAGGCCAGCAGATCGCCATCAGCTGCCCGGAGTTCAGCAGCGATCCAGCCCGGCACTGCCATACCCGAGACATCGAACAGGCGATCCGCCGCATCCTCGGCGGGCTCGTCCGCCAGTCGCTCGCCGTTGATCACGAGGCGCAGCCGCGCGCCTGACGGCGCATCGGCAAATGCGACGTGCGCTTCGCCGGCGCTGGCCGCCACGCCGCCCATCATCATGCGGACGCCATCGCGGTTTTCGACCTCAAGCGTCAGGCGCGGCCCGCTCGACAGGAAGTTGCGGCCAGCGGCTATGGCCGCAAGGATTGCGGTCTCGCTCCGCTCTTCGGCGTGCACGTTGTTGAACGGGTTGGGCTTGGGCTTCTGATCCGGGCCATGAATGTCGGTGCCGCATGTGGCGGCGAGCCGGAGGCCGGCGTTCAGCCAGGTGTAGTAAAGCGCAAGGCTGTCCTCGTTGTGCTCTTCCCAGGGTCCGTTCCAAACCTCGACCAGGCGCGCAGGACCGGGGCGCATGTCCTCGAAATCCCAGTGGCAGCCGGTACAGGAAGGGTCGCCGGGTGCTTCCGGATGGGCGATCACATAGGTCGCTCCGGCCGCCATGGCGCGACGGGCAAGCTCGGGCATGGTCAGGCCTTCGTGGGAACCTGCCCGCCACTCCAGCCACTGCCGCGTGCCGAGCGCGAGCGCATGACCATAGTGCGTCGTCATTTCGAGGCCACCCATGGTCAGCAGCGAATCATCCGCGAGGCTGTCCATTTCGGCGAGGCCCGACACCGTGTTGTGGTCGGTGAGCGTGACGAAATCGAGCGCGTTGTCCTTTGCCCAGGCGACCACATCCGGGATGTCCCAGCTTCCGTCGGAATGCAGCGAGTGCCCGTGCAGGTCGCCGCGATACCAGCCCGGCCCACGTGGCGCGAGCGTCGGCAAGGGGCGCGGTGCGACGGCAGGAACGGGTTCCTCCGAGAGCGTGATATCGAGCGTGAAGAGCAGCGGCCCGGGCGCGATGACGCGGAAGCAGTCGAGCATCACCGTCCATTCGCCGGGCTCGATCGCGCCCGCCGTGTATCCCGGCGTCGCCTGCATCGCGTCAAGGCTGAAGGACGTGGCAGGGTTGTTATGCCGTGCACCACGCGGGCCGGCGGGGCCGAAAATGCTGAGGCAGACCATGTTGTCGAAAAGTGCGCCGGCGGAACGCTGCGGCGAGAGGGATAACGTTCCCGCGATCCGTGTCGTGCCTTCGGGAATCTCGAAACGGAGCGGCACATGCTTCTTGTGATGCTCTTCCGTGAGGCTGGCTGTCAGGCGGATCGTGTTCATGGACGCAGGCTCCGGAGGGGATTCTTCTGCGCTGCTAGTCGACAGGCTTGACGCTGCCATGACGAAACGCGGCTGCAACGACACGTCATAAAAACTTTGCAAAAATAATTGCAGATATGTCTGTACTGCAAATATTACCGCAGCTTTGAGGTCGAGCGGAGAGGCAGCATGGACGGAGCGACATTCCAGGACAGATTGCGTGACGCGTCGGATCGGCTGACCGAGGCTGACACGCGCGCGGTGCGCGCCATCCTCGATGATCCGCGCCAGGCGGCGCTGCTCACGGTGAGCGAGCTTGCGTCCCGTGCCGGCGTGCATGAGGCGACGGCAACGCGGCTGGCGCAGAAGCTCGGCTACAAGGGCTATCCCGCCATGCGCGAAGCGCTGCAGGTGGCCTATATCTCCGGTGCGGATGCGGGACAACGGCTCGCCAGATCCGTCGCGCGCATCGGCCAGAACGATATTCTTGATGATCTTGTGGCAACGGAGGTGGAAGCACTTCTCAGCCTCGCCCATCATGTCGAAAGCCGTCATCTGGACGCCTCGGCGGATCTGATTGCAGGCGCGCGGCGCGTCTTCATCTTTGCCATGGGCAATGCAGCCCCGCTGGCCGATCTGGCGGATCGACGGCTGAGACGGTTCGGCTTCGATACGGTTCTGCTGGCGGGAGATCCACGCACGTTGGCCGAGCGCCTTTCGTTGATGAAGCACGACGATTGCATGCTGGCTTTCGCCTTCCGCGCGAGGCCGCGGTTCGTCGACGGTGTCTTCGGAGCTGCCAAGTCTGCCGACACCCGCATCGTTCTCATCGCCGATCTCGCCGCGTCGGCGGTCTGTCCGCCAGCCTTCATCTCGCTGGCCGCGCCGCGCGGTCGCAGCGGCGAGGAATTCCAGACGCTGACGGTACCGATGGCCATCGTCAACGCGCTGATCCTGACCATCGCCAGAAGACACCGGGAGAGAACAATCGGTGCGCTCGACGCCGTATCCGAGCTGACCCAACGGCTCGCCTGACCACATCACCGAACGGACACTTGCCCGATCCGACCAACGCCTCACGCTGGAGAAAAGACATGTTCAACCGCCGCATGTTCCTCACCGGAGCCGCTTCCGGCCTCGCGTTGCCACTTCTGCCTGCCGCCGTGCAGGCACAAGCCAATCTCGACGCCATGGGCATCGCAGAACTGCTGCCGCTGGCGCAGAAGGAGGGCAAGGTCATGGTCTATGCCTTCACCAGCCGCATCGCCCGCGTGAAGCCGGCCTTCGAGGCCGCGTATCCGGGTGTCGTGATGCAGTTTGTCGACATCTCGTCCACGCGCATGATCGCCCGCGTGGTCGCGGAACAGAAAGCCAGCGTCCACGCTGTCGACGTGCTTTACCTGTCTGACGCCCCGGTCGTGTTCAACGAACTGATCCGCGACAGGCGCATCGAGCGCTACGTGCCGCCACGCCTCGCCGACAAGGTGCCGGCAGAACTGACGCAGCCGCTGCTGGCCCAGCGTCTCTCGACCAAGGTCGTCATGTACAACGAGGCTGCACATCCGAATGGCGCGCCGATCAGCAACCTGTGGGAAATGACGCTGCCGGCGTGGAAAGGCCGTGTCGTGATGGTTGATCCGTCACAACGTGGCGACTATCTCGATTTCCTCACCGAAGTGGTGCTGAACGCGGACGCCATGGCTGCCGCCTATCAGGCGCAGTTCGGCAAGCCCGTGCAGCTTGCCTCCGGCGTGTCGAATGCCGGCGAGCAATGGGTGCGCGATCTTTTCCGCAACGATCTCATCCTGCTGCCCAACACCGATGCGGTGAACAAGGCCATCGGCCCGAAGGCCGCCGCACGTCCGCCCATCGGCATCGCGACCTATTCCGACCGTCGCGACAACGAAAAGGAGGGCTGGGCGCTGCAGGTGGCCCATCAGGTGAAGCCGGCACCGGGCATCGTCTTTCCGGCCGTGCTGGGCCTTGCAGCCAAGGCACCGAACCCGGCGGCGGCGCGCCTGCTGATCGACTTCCTGATGGGCGACGCGACGCCTGACGGCGGCCCGGGCTTCGCGCCCTTCGCCGTGCCGGGCGATTATGCCTCCCGCACCGACATCGCCAACCACAAGGATGCCGTGCCGCTGGAGAAACTCGGCGCATGGCGCGTTGACCCCGTGAAAACCGCCGCCGCCCGTCAGAAGGTGGCGGATCTCATCCTGCGTCTGAACTGACGCGGGGTCGTCGGCCTGCCCCGATCCGCACCACCTCCGGGGCGGGCCGACGTTTTTTTCTCCTGATGATGTCATCGGAAACCATGTCCGTATCTGCAATCCATACCGCGCCGCCCATGCGAGGGGTCTCCGGCCTGACCGAGCGGCTATTCCCGGCCGGGCTGCTTGTCGTGGCCGCGATCCTCGTGCTCGGCCCGCTGCTGACGATCCTGCTCGACACGCTGGACGCCGACGGGCGCGCCGCGTGGACGGCGGTGCTCGCCTCGGACCTTTCGGCCAATCTCTTCTGGCGGCCGCTGGGCAACACGCTGCTCCTGGGCTTCGGCACGGCCATAGGCTGCGTCATCATCGGCGGTTTCCTCGCGTGGCTCGTGGTGATGACCGATGTGCCCTACCGCAACACCATCGGTATCCTGTCGACATTGCCCTTCATGATCCCGGCTTTTGCGACGGCCCTTGCCTGGGGCGCGCTGTTCCGCAACGGACGCGTGGGCGGCTCGGTCGGGTATCTGGAGACCATCGGCCTGACAGTGCCGGACTGGCTGGCCTGGGGCATGGTCCCGACGATGACAGTGCTGATCCTGCACTACTTCTCGCTCGCCTTCACGGTGATCGCGGCCGCACTTGCTTCCGTGAATGGTGACCTGATCGAAGCGGCGGAGATGGCCGGCGCGAAGCTCCGGCGCATCTTTCTCGGCATCATCCTGCCTGTCGTCACGCCAGCGGTGGTCGCGGGTGCAAGCCTCGCCTTCGCCGGCGCGGTTTCGGCCTTCGCGGCACCGGCGCTGCTGGGCCTGCCCGTGCGCATGCAGACGCTGGCGACGAGGCTCTACGGCATGATCGAGACCGGCCAGGGCGAGCGCGGCTTCGTGCTCGCCATCCTGCTCATTCTCGTGTCCATCACCTTCCTCTACGCCGGAGAACGGTTGCTTTCGGGCAAGAAATCCTTCGTGACGATCACCGGCAAGGGCGGGCGGGCGAAGCGATTTCAGCTCGGCCGCGCGAGATGGCCATTGTTCGTGCTTGCCGCCGTGATCCTCTTTGTCTCGACGGTGGTGCCGATCATTGTGCTGCTTGCCTCGTCGCTCGCGCCGCAATCAGGAGCGCTCTTCTCCAACTGGACGGCGCATTTCTGGATCGGCGGCAGCGATCCGAACTTCGCACAAGGCCAGGTCGGCATCTTCCGCAATCCCGATCTGTTGCGGGCGCTGTGGATGACGCTGGGGCTTGGCCTCTCGGTCGCGTTCACCGCAACAATCCTCGGGCTTGCCATCGCCTTTGTCATTGCGAAACAGAAGGACAGCCTGATCGCAAAGGCGCTGGCGCAGATTTCCTTCGTGCCGATGCTGATCCCCGGCATCGCCTTCGGCGCTGCCTATATCGCGCTCTTCGGCGCACCCATCGGCCCGCTGCCGGCCCTTTACGGCACCTTTGCGTTGCTGGTGCTGGCGGCGACCGCCTATCTGCTACCGTTCGCGGTCCAGTCAGGCCGCGCCGTCATGGGACAGGTGGCGGGCGATCTGGACGAGAGCGCCCGGTTGACTGGTGCGGGCTTCCTGCGGCGCTTCGTAGCGATCACCATGC
>JBOFUS010000044.1:0-1011 GCA_051652685.1 Beijerinckiaceae bacterium | reverse complement strand
CTCAGACGTGCAGGAACACCTATTGGTCCCTACGACCTTCTGATCGCCGCGCAGGCGCGTCGCCGGAACGCCATGCTCATCACGGCAAACAGCCGCGAATTCGAGCGTGTGCCTGGCTTGAAGATCGAGAACTGGTCGTAGCCGCTCACGCCCCGCCGCCGCGCATGCGGTCAGCCATCACACCGATGGCGCGCACATAAACGCCTGCCTTGTTCCATTCGCGCAGCACCGCGCTGTTGGGAGAGCCTTCCTCCCAGCTTGCGCCACGACGCCAGCCCTTCTTCTGCAGGAAGTTGGCGGTGGACGCGAGCACGTCCGGCACCGACGAAACAAGGTTGGGGCGGCCATCACCGTCATAGTCGATGGCGTAGTTGACATAGCTCGATGCCATGAACTGCGTCTGGCCGATCTCGCCCGCCCAGGCGCCGCGCATCTGCGTGATCGGCAGATCGCCGCGCTGCACGATCTTGAGGGCCGAGATCAGCTCGTTCTCGAAGAACGCCTGACGCCGGCAGTCGCTGGCCAGCGTCGCCACCGAACGGATGATCGGCAGATTGCCCTTTTGCGAGCCGAAGTTGGTCTCCAGCGCCCAGATCGAGACGAGGATTTCGGCCGGCACGCCGAACTGCTGCTCAAGCCGCGAGGCAAGCCCGCGGTTGGAGGCGATCCAGCTGCGGCCCTTCGAGATCATCGCATCGGAGACGCGCTTGCGGTAGAAATCCTCGAACGAGACGCGAAAGGACTTCTGGTTCCGGTCCAGCCGGATGACGGTCGGATCATAGGTGATGCCGGCAAGCCCGCGCTCAATCGCGGCGTCGGACACGCCGGCCGCCCGCGCCCGTGGCTTGAAATCTTCAATCCAGGCTGGAAACTGAGCGCCGTTGGCAACGCAGTTTTGCGCCTGCGCAGCGCCGGCAGTCAAAGAGATGGTGGCGGCCGCGAGGCCGATGCGAACAACGGATGAGAAAGACATGCCCGGTTTCCCCTGATTCCAAATCACCTTGTCAGCAT
>JBOFUS010000043.1:0-1428 GCA_051652685.1 Beijerinckiaceae bacterium | reverse complement strand
GAGACGCTGGCACTGACCGATCGCACCTATATCATCCACTCCGGCAAGGTGCTGATGGAGGGCAAGCCCGCCGAGATCATCGCCCATCCGGATGTGCGCCGGCTCTATCTGGGCGAAGATTTCCGCATGTAGGCGGCACACTGCCACGCCGTCATGCAAACGTAACCCGGCTGATATCCCCCCGTCATTTTGCACGCGCAGCTTCCCCATGACCGGAACGTCCAAGGAAGAAGCCCTGCCATGATCATTGACCGCCGCCAGACACTCGCTGCCATGGGTGCTTTCGCCGCTGCTCCCGCTTTCACCCAGCCTGCCTTTGCCCAGGAAGACTGGCGCAAGAAGTTCCCGGAGCTGCGCATGGGCGTGTCGTCCGCCGAGAACGAACAGATGGCCATGCAGCGCACGCTGCCCGTCGCCGAATACCTGACGAAGAAGTTCGGCGTGCCCGTGAAGGTCTACCGTGTGGCCGACTACGCCGGCCTCGTCGAGGGCATGCGCAGCAACAACATCGAGTTTTCGCGTTTCGGGCCGGCAGTCTATGCGCTTGGCCGCCGCGTCATGGGTGACCGCCTCATCCCGATCCTGCGCGACGTCGATACCAATGGTGCCGAGGGGTATCACTCGGTTATCATCGTCAAGACGGAAAGCGACATCAAGTCGCTTGAGAATCTCAAGGGCAAGGTGCTGACTTTCGCCGATCCGAACTCGGCGTCAGGCAATGCCGTTCCGCGCTACTACCTTCGCCAGCAGGGCATCGATGTTGCCACCTTCTTCAAGGCGACCCCCTATTCCGGCAGTCACGACAACTCGGTGCGTGCGGTCGTCAACGGCCAGTTCGACGCGGGTGCCGTGTTCTGGACCAACGAGACAAGCGGCATCGTGCAGCGGCTCGAGGCTCGCAACATGGTGCCGAAGGGCTCGACCCGCATCATCTGGACGTCTCCATTGATCCCGAACTCGCCCCTTTGCGTGCGTTCGGATCTGCCAAAGGATCTCGTTGACCTGATCCGCAGCGCCTTCATCGCCATGAAGGACGAAGCCCCGGAGGTCTGGAAGGGTTTCACCGAAGGGCAGGTTTCGCGCTATGCGCCGGCGAAACACGAAGACTATCTCGACATCATAGCCGTGACGGACGAGAACGACCGCGAGCGCAAGACGCGCTCATGAGCCTGTCTGAAGACTGCGCAAACAAACGCCGATGCTGATATCGACGACTCACAACATCGAGGGAGCGAAGATCCTCCGCTACCATGGCATCGTCACGGGCGAGACGATTCTGGGCGCGAACCTGTTTCGTGATTTCTTCGCCTCGATCCGGGACATCGTTGGCGGGCGCTCCGGTTCCTACGAGGCCGTGCTGAGGGACGCGCGCGAAACCGCGACCCGCGACATGGTTGCGGCAGCCCAGGCGATGGGTGCCAACGGGAT
>JBOFUS010000042.1:0-4471 GCA_051652685.1 Beijerinckiaceae bacterium | reverse complement strand
AGCGCGATATCGCGACAGTGGCGAAATCGCTGGAGAAGCATGGCTTCAACGTCGGTGGCCTGCACGGTGATATGGAACAGCGGGCGCGTATGGCGACGCTGGACGCATTCCGTGCCGGCCGCGTGCCGCTGCTGGTCGCTTCCGACGTGGCAGCGCGTGGACTTGATATTCCAGACGTCAGCCATGTGATCAATTTCGACGTGCCCATCCACGCCGACGACTATGTCCACCGCATCGGGCGCACCGGCCGCGCCGGTCGCACCGGCACGGCGCTGATGATTGTTGCGGCCTCGGACACGCGATACCTGGAGGCGATCACATCGCTTCTGAAGAAGGACATTCCCTGGCACGGGGCCGATCTCGCCAATCTGCCAGCGTCCGAAGCACCGCCCGAAGAACGCAGCTACGGACGTCGTCCCGAACGTGGTGGCGAGCGCGGTGCAAAGGGCGCTCGCGGAAAGCGGGATGGCGAGGACAAGCGCCGCTCACCGGAAACGGAGCGGGCACCGGACACCGAGCGGGCGCCTAAAGCTGCACGTTCCGTCGAGCCGGCAGCCCGTGCGTTGCCGCCTGAAATGCGCGCTGCGCCAGCGGCGGAGCCCAAGGCACGCCGATTCGAAAGTTCGGCCGATGGACCCACTCCGAAAGGGCTTGGCGATCATGTTCCGAGCTTCATGATGCGTCCGGTGGCGCGGAAGGCGCGCTGATCCGCCTTTGGGGCACGGCAAAATAGCCCCCTTAACTCCGCCTTAATTGCGCGCATGCCAGTGTTTTTCCAGCAAGGGCAAGGATTGGCATGTCGCAGAATCGTAGCGACTACGAGCGCACCATCTCGATAGGCGAGAAAGCCTTCGCCCATATCCGTGGCCATCGTACGGCAGCGTACCCGCGCGCCTACGAGCTATGGTACACTTACGTCACAGGTCACCACCCTGCGCTGATGCGCGCGATCAATGATCTCCTGCGCAAGTTTGGTCGCGTGACCCAGGCCGAACTTGACGATATCTACGACCGTTTCATCAACACCAACCGCTTCACGGCTGAAGCCGAGCGCGCCACCGTGCGCCTTCTCAGCCAGATGGACACAGTCGGCGATGCGCTCGATCAGGCGCGCCTGGAGATCAACGAGTATCGTGGTGCGCTGAATGGTTCCGTCGACGAGATGGAGGTCGGCGTCGGCGAAGAGAGGTTGCGTGCGATCGTCAGCGATCTGATGGCGTCCACCCGCAACATGTCGCGCGTCAACGCCAAGCTCACCGAGCAGCTGGAAGAGGCAAAGTCAGAAGTCGTTGAACTCCGCGAGGCGCTGGAGTCCATCCGCACCGAAAGCCAGATTGATCCGGTCACCACGCTCGCCAACCGCATGTTTTTCGATACTGCACTGGCCGATGCCGTCCGTCATGCGCAGCGTTCCGGTGACACCCTGTCGATCCTCATGACAGACATCGATCATTTCAAGAAGTTCAACGACACCTATGGTCACCTCACCGGCGACCAGGTGCTGCGCCTCGTGGCGATGTCGATCAAGCAGAACGTCAAGGGACTGGATACTGCCGCCCGTTTCGGTGGCGAAGAGTTCGCCGTGATCCTGCCGGGCTGTGATCTGCGCGGTGCCATCCATGTCGCCGAGCAGGTCCGCAAGGCTGTCATGAGCCGCGAGCTCGTCAAACGCTCGACGGGCGAGAACCTCGGTCGGGTGACGATATCCATCGGCGTGGCAACCTGCCGCAAGAACGACACCACCACGACGCTCATCGAGCGGGCCGACATGGCGCTCTATGCAGGCAAGCGCGGTGGGCGCAACATGGTCGTGGCCGAAACGGACCCGAGCCTGCCGCAACACGCCGAGGCCGTACGGGTGGCATAACGCCGCGCAACGCTCGGTCGTTGCGTCACAGAGCAATTCAAGCTCCGTTGATAAGCCGGCAAATGAGCCGAAACTCAGTCCTTTTTGGCCAATTTCAACATTAGCAGTTTTCGGCAAATCGCAGCCCAGATTGTCGATCTGGCGGGTTTTTCCACGTCATCTTGCGGGCTGGCGAATGCTCCACCAGCAGCAGCCACGATGTTTTTCAACGACGCTTCGTGTTGCATTGCGGCGCTCCGCATCCCCATCAGAACTGCCTGAAGAATAGCCGGCGGTTTCTTAATTTCCGCTTTAGAGATGGGGAATTGTCACGACCGCGTCACGCTGCCTGTTGTAGTCGAATGTCGTGAGCGCGGTCGATCCGCACCCCGGAAGCGTGCTCGGCATTTTTCTGTTCAAGCGGGAGAGATAGACATGTCGAACATTCCATCGGCCGAGGAGCTGAGCCTCCGGTCGCAGCAATTCGAAGAGGCAGAGAACGCCGGTACGAACGAATCCGCAAATCCCACCATGGGCGAAATCATCGCTGAGCGTATGTCGCGCCGCGAACTCATGCGCGGTGTCCTGGCCGTCTCGGCCATCACCGCCGTTGCCGCTCCCATGATCGCCAGGGTCGAGGCGCAGACCGCTGCAAACACAACGCCTTCTTTCAACTTCAAGGAGATCGCGGCAGGTTCGGATGAAAAGCATTATGTCGCGGAAGGCTACGACGCAGACATCCTCGTGCGCTGGGGTGACCCCATCCTGCCGGGTGCGCCGGAGTTTGATCCGCAGACGCAGTCTGCTGCGAAGCAGAACCAGCAGTTTGGTTACAACAACGACTACCTCGGCTTTTTCCCGATTGATGGCAAAAACGACCACGGTCTTCTCTGCGTGAACCACGAGTACACAAACGAGGAGTTGATGTTTCCGCAGCTTCCGGGTCGGCAAGACACGCGTGGTACCAGCGGTGCCAACTTTGCAAACATGACCAAGGATTTGGCCGACATCGAAATCGCCGCGCACGGCGGTACAATCATCGAGGTGAAGAAGACAGCCGGCAAATGGGCGATTGTCAAGGATTCAAAGTTCAATCGCCGCGTGACCGGCGAGACAGACATGGTTATCACTGGTCCTGCCGCAGGTTTGGACCGGATGAAGACCAGCACAGACCCGACCGGCACAAAGGTCAAGGGTATGTTGAACAACTGCGCTGGCGGCCGGACACCATGGGGCACGTGGCTCACTTGCGAAGAGAATTTCAACGGCTACTTCTCAGGTGCGATGACCGAACAGCACGTCGAACATCGGAATTACCGGCGCTATGGTCTTCCAGGTGGCTGGTACAACTGGGGTTCCTACTACGACCGCTTTAATGTGACGAAGGAGCCTCGTGAAGGCAATCGTTTTGGCTGGGTTGTCGAGATCGATCCGTTTGATCCGAGCTTTGTGCCTCGCAAACGCACAGCTCTTGGCCGCTTCAAGCACGAAGGAGCTGCTGGAATTGTCAGCGCCGATGGCCGCTACGTGATATACCAAGGTGATGATGAGCGGTTCGACTATGTCTACAAGTTCATCACGGAAGGGCGTGTGGACCGCGCAAACCGCGCCGCCAACATGGACCTCCTCGACAAGGGCACGCTGCTCGTCGCAAAGTACAACGCTGACGGCACGGGCCAGTGGATGCCTCTCATCCACGGACAGGGGCCGCTGACGGCCGCGAACGGCTTTGCCAACCAGGGCGATGTCGTGATCGAGGCGCGCCGCGCTTCGGATCTGCTCGGCGCGACCAAAATGGACCGCCCGGAAGACGTGGAAGCCAATCCGAAGACCAACAAGGTCTATGTGATGCTGACCAACAACAACCGCCGCACCGCCGCGCAGGTGGACGCTGCGAACCCCCGCTCTGACAGCCGCTTCGGCCACATCATCGAGATGTTGCCGACCGGTGGCGACCATGCCTCGCTCACCTTCACATGGGAAATCCTCGTGAAATGCGGCGACCCGGCCGTGGCCGCCGTCGGCTCGACCTTCCACCCCAACACGACCAAGGATGGCTGGTTCGGCATGCCGGACAACTGCGCCATCGACGCGCAGGGCCGCCTCTGGGTTTCGACGGACGGCAACGCCCCGTCGAAGACCGGTCGCGCTGACGGCGTCTGGGCCATGGAGACAGATGGCCCGGCCCGCGGCACCTCGAAGCTCTTCTTCCGCTGCCCCAATGGTGCCGAGCTTTGCGGCCCCGAGTTTACCCCGGATGACGAGACGTTCTTCGTCGCCGTGCAGCACCCGGGCGAGCCAGATGAAGATGATCCGAACGCCAAGCCGGCCTCGTTCAACACGCCTTCGACCCGCTGGCCCGACTTCAAGGACGGCGTCCCGCCGCGTCCCTCGATCCTGGCCATCACCAAGCGCGGTGGCGGCAAGATCGGCGTCTGACGGCTTGCATGAACCGGTGTGATCGGGGCGGCCTTTAGGGCCGCCCTTTTCGTTTCCGCGCGTAGAACACCCGGAACAGCGCCGACTCACCGCTCCCTCTGGCGCAAGCAGAAACCTTCACGTTTCCTTAACAATGTTCGTTCATTCTCCGGACATGGACGGAGCACGGATGCACTGCACGTTCGA
>JBOFUS010000041.1:0-3384 GCA_051652685.1 Beijerinckiaceae bacterium | reverse complement strand
CCCTGATCTCGCTGTCGATCTTCGGCGGTGCGGCCATCGAGGGCTTCGCGTGGGCGATGCTCTTCGGCATCGTTGTCGGCACCTATTCGTCGATCTTCGTCGCGGCCCCGATCCTCATCTATCTCGGCCTCAAGACGGGGGAGGGTCGGTTGTCCACGCCCGCCGACACGAAGGCGACGGACGGCAAGCCGGCGAAGGCCTGAGCAGGCCAGCAGAGGGAGAACGTATCTCCATGATCGCCCGCGTTCCCGCCATGACTGTCGCTGAGATGGAAGCCTTCCTCGACCGGGAGTTTCCTGAGATCCACGAGGGAGGCCGCATCTTCAGCGTCGAGGAGGTGGGCTTTGGTGCGGCCCGCATGCGGATGCAATACCACGCGCGCAATCTGCGGCCCGGTGGCACGCTGTCTGGCCCGTCGATGTTCACGCTCGCGGACCTGGCTTTCTATGTTGCAGTGCTTGGCGCGCTGGGGCCTGTGGCGCTGGCAGTGACCACCAATCTCAACATCAACTTCCTGCGCAAGCCTGCGCCGCGCGATCTCATCGCCCACTGCCGTTTGCTGAAGATCGGCAAGCAGCTGGCGGTGGGCGAGGCGACGCTCTTCTCCGATGGCGAGCCGGAGCCTGTTGCGCATGTGACGGGAACCTACTCCGTGCCGCCGCCGGCCTGATGCTCAGGCGACAACTTCGGCGCGGGTCAGCAACTTGCTGCCGGGCGTCTCGCCTGAAAGGACGCTGAAACCCGAAAGACGCGTCAGCGTCAGCGGTCCTTCGCGCCCCTCAAAAACCAGATCGCGGCCGACGCTCATCGAATGGCGGAAGCCGGGCTTCGGGTTCATGACCGGCTTCACTGGCCCCAGTCCGTACTTGAGGAAATGCGAGATATCCCAATGGTGCGGCGCGTGTTCGGCCCGCACGGCGACCCAGCAATGGCCGGGCGCGGAGACCGTTGCGCCCTCAGGAAAAAAGACCCCGCTGACATAGGCCGCGTCGATCCCGGCAGCGCGAAGTGCCGCGACTGCATAGCTGTGTGTGTCGACGCACGTGCCCAGATGCGTGTCGCAGACAAGCGCTGGCATCGCGTCCAGATCATCACCGAGGCCAACATCGCGGACGCCGTATGCGAAGCGCTCCTCCACATGTTTCATGATTCTGGTCACGCGCTCCGCCGGCGTGAGGGTGATGGGTGCGATAGTGGCCATCAGTTGCCCGAGTTCAACGGAAGGTGTCTCGTGCCGGCCACCGGTGGAGCGATAGATCCAGTCAGGAAATCCCTCGCCATTAGCGGCGAAAGACACCGTCACCAGCGGGGTGCTGCCGGAAGTCACACTGAACTTGAGCGCCGTCTGCTCGCTGTTGAGCGCCTTCGTCTGCGTGACCGCGTCGCATCCAGCGACGTCGATCGAAACAATGCGCTGTTCCGGCGTCGGGACCGGTATGCCGAAGATCAGTTCGGCGTCCGTTGGACAGGCGTCGTTAAGGCCAAAAGTGATCCGGATCATTCGACGCATTTTCCCCGTTAAGCAGGTGGAATCTCAGTCGACGATCACAGCAGCATGACAGCCAGATTGATCTCAGCGTGGGGCTACCTTTTCCCCGGCTCCTTCAGCTGCTTCCTTCACTGTCTCCGCGGCGGAATCCTTTGGTTGGGCAGTTACATCGATGACCATGGGCAGTGCAGCGGGCTCCGCTGCCGGCTTGTCTGCCATCGCATCGAGAAGCACAGCTCCACGCGCCTGCGGCGGCGTGGTCCATACGAAGCCGCCGATCTTGCCGGCGGGCGAGACTGGCAGCCATTCGGCCGAAACCTTGCCATCCGCCACCCAGGCCTTGTCGCGCGGCGCGCGGGAGGCGCGGGCCAGCCACTCGCGCACAAGGCCCATGTTGCCGCTTTCGGCCTCTTCCAGTTCCGCCATCAGCATGCAGGCGCGGACTGTGGGTGTCTCGAGCACAAGCGTCTCGAGGTTTTCCCTCGCGACGCGGAACTCCTTGGCGTCCAATGCCGCGCGGGCGACAGCCAGCCGGGATTCGGGGTCGGCCAGCGCCAGATTCATCAGCTTTTTGGCGCGCTTGAGGCGGTCCTGCGCGGAATCGCCGATGCGCACATCAAGATAGCCCTCCGCCACATCCGGATGGGGCATGGCCTTCCAGGCTTCTTCCAGCAGTTTCGATGCCTTGGCGTAATCGCCTTTCTCGCTCAGCTTGCGGGCAACAAGTGCTGCTGCGGCCGGCAGAGCCGGATCAAGCCGGGTCGCCTCCTGCAGGCCGCGGAAAGCGGCGTCCGCCTCCATCGGGCCGCGCTCCATGGCGTCGGCCGTGAGAAGTGTGGCGCGCTTCTTGCGCGCGTCGTCCTTGGTGATCAGCCGGCGGCTCGCCTGCTGTTCCACCATCGCCATGGCGGCCAGCCAGTCGCGGTCCTGGCAGCGATAGGCCAGTGCGGCTTCGCTGGCCCAATCCGCACCCGGTGCCAGCTTGTAGGCCTCATCCGCGTAAAAGCGCGCGGCGGCCGGATCACTCCGCCGCTCGGCCTCGATATGCAGGCCGCGCAAGCCGACGATGCGGGTGTCACCGTTTTCCAGCATGGCGTTGAAGGCCTTCTGGGCTTTGCCAGCATCGCCACCAAGCTGTGCTGCCTGCGCCGACAGCAACATCGTGAGCGGCTCCTGGCCGAGCAGCCGTGCCGCATCCTCGGCCTGACGCGTGGCGGTGCGGGCATCGCCGGAGCCAACCGCAACCATGCCTTTCGCCACGGCCTGATAGCCCTTCTGCTTGCGCCGCGAGCGGCTGGCGAGCGCAAGCAGACCGGGCAGGCGAAAGGCCATGCGGAAGAGGCTCCAGGCCAGCATCACCAGCGCGGTGAAGGCGATCAGGAACGCAAGGCCCTGCAGAATGTTCAGCTCCACCGTCTGGCCGAGCCAGTTGACGGTGATCGCGCCTTCGTTCTCCGCAACCCAGGCGAGCCCCAGTGCAACTGCCAGCACAAGGGTGAGAAAGACGATGATGCGGATCATGGCTTGGCAGTCCTGAGCTTGGCGAGCACGCCGTCCTGAAGCTGTTTCAGCGCGGCGGCAGCCTTCTCGCGGGCTTCCGCCGACGCGGCCCAGGTGGCGGAGGCTTTGCGCGCCTCCTCGGGCAGCCTGCGCCACGCGGCCAGCGCGTCTGTCGGCTGCCCTTTCGCCAGTGCGGCTTCGACGGTGGCGACCAGCGAGGGCTGGCTGTCGCCGCCGGCGTCGCCCGTCGGCCTGATCTTGATGAAGCGCTTGACGAAGCCCATCGCGCCTTCCTCGGGCGGTATGCCGGCCGTCGCGGTTGCGTGGGCCAGAGGTGCAAACGCCTTGGCGAGCGCATCCGGCGTGGGAGCGCCCTTCTCGGCAAAGGGCTTCAG
>JBOFUS010000040.1:0-3656 GCA_051652685.1 Beijerinckiaceae bacterium | reverse complement strand
CTCTACATCCGCCGCATTGTTTTTGACGCAATAGGCAATATCGATTCGCGGCACTACGTGCGCGGCTATCTTGAGGAAATCGATTTCTGCTTACGGGCAGGATACAGGGGATTCCGCAATGTTTGCGCTCCCGGCGTTTATGTTGCTCATAAAGGAGAAGGCTCGTTCGGTATCGAGAAGCGCTACCTGGTCGGCGTGAACTCCAGACAGCTGGACAGTTTTTTCCCCGAACACGAAGGAAACTATCGAGAGTATGTCAAAATTGACCCGCTCCTGGTTGCGGGCAACTTTGTTGAAACCCAGCTGCTGAGCTATGGGTCGGAAGTCCTGGCAACCAATAGGAAGAAGGTCAAAAAGTCTCCATCAAGAACAAAACCCATCTGAGAGCATGTCTCGAAAGTCGAGGTGACGTCATCCTGAGCATGTCGAATGATAATTCAATCCGATTTCCGACAGCGCATTCGACCCCCTGATGGTGAGCTTGGCGAACCAACACAGGCTCAGCATGAGGTATTAAGGCAGGAAGTTTTTTTGGTACGGACTCCATAGTCAACGAGAATACACAATATAAATTTTCGCTAGGCAGCGTCGATCGCCAGTGGCTGTGGATTTCCCTGTCGGGGGACAGCAACACATCTGACAGAAGCAAGAGCAGAGGATGGTGCCGTGATTTCTACGCTTGATCCGACGGAAGTATAGCTGTTTCCATCCACATCGAAACCTTCGAGTTCCAATGACCATGTGGACCGTTTCAACCCAATCAGGGCCAGACGAATTCCGCTTATATAATCTCCATCGTCGGCGCGTTGCCATGTCGATGACATGACCGGCTGATCGAACGCAGCACGGCTTCCGAGCTTGACCGCCATTGCGACATCCAGACCCAATGGTCGTTCTGTCCACCCAACGCGGATGCCGCCCAGCGGTTTGATGTTTGCTGATGCGCCACCTTCCGAGAAGGAATCCGTCACATTAGATGGGCTCTCCGGAGCGGTGAACTGCTGGAAAAGGCTCTCCAGCGGCTGGATTGTGATGCTGCTGAAGTCAAACAGCTCAATTCCTTCCGCCACCATGGTGAGAAACGCGAGGTTGGGCGCCGCGCAGTCAATCACGGCGACCTGTCCTCTGGTCATCTGAAAAACAGTAGCCGGCATGCCGGAAAGAAAAAACTTCGCATCTTGCCCCAAAGGTGAAAACAGAAGGGATGTGGCTGTCGGAACAGTGGATTTTGGAAAGCGCAGAAGATGCGCTCCCGCAGAAATTTCGACCAGGCGCGACTGATACCGCTCTATCAGTGACAGATCGGCACCGGCACCAGATTCTGTTTCCAATTGCACGGAAGCGTCATCACTGTTGAAAAGCGGTCTGTGTGCCCCTGGCAATATCAATGCGGGAACGGATTCGCGTGCATCCTGTCGGATGGCAAGATCGAGAGACACAAGTCGCAGATTGATTTTGGATTGCTCAGGGTGGGAGCCCGTAACAACCACGAGCGCACGGCAAGTGGCTGTAGCGTTCAGGAGTACGAATTCACCTTTTGTAACGCTGCCAGATCTCAGTTTATTCATCGGGTGGATCGTCAGATCAGCTGCCTCGCCCGACCCAAGAAGGACATGAACAGAGACGTCCCGATCATCGCCCGCTCCTTCATGCAACAGAGCATAAAGTCCGGGGTCCAAATCAATAGACTTCGTAAAAACCTGATCTCGACCCGCAACAACCTTCACGTAATTTCCCCCAAACACAAAGTTTGCTGACTGTTGCCCAATAGGTAAAGAACAGCTGGCTCCAACGTTCCGATAGTTTGCCCTGACTCGGGATCCGTAGCCCCCTACAGAGGATCAGTTTCTTCTGCGAGTTCAAGAGACTTTTTCGTAACGAAAACAAGAGCACCGTTGCGCTAGCTGTCTTGGCAAAGAGGTCAGGAAAGTCAACCGGATTTTGCCTTGCGCCGCTTCGCAAAAGCAGCAATTGCTTCGCCGATCAATAGATGATGCGGTCGAGCATCAGAGCCGGGATTTTGCGACAGGCTCTGAGCGGAAACGTCGATGGCAGGTTCAACAACCAACTGACGAAGCCTGCGATCGTCCATGCCGCCGAACGGTGAAAACGCACGGTTCGGACTGCCGCAGCTCCGAAAGCATCGCGCCGCCATGCCGGATGCGCATGGACGAACTTCCGGCCCGGACCGTCCTCGTTGCTGCGCAGGCCTCCAGAGGCAACCGCGTCGAAGCTCCACAACCTGATTCGCCTGATTGCTTGCGCTGGCATCAAGACCATCAATGCACTAAGAGCCAACGCTTGCCGCCCGCTGGGGCCGCTTACGGGGACAATCAGCTTATGGATCTGCATAGCTTTCATACCGCATTGCGCAGGTTTAGCACCGAGTTTGGCGTTCATTTCGATTTTGAGCAGATTTTGGAAAGGCAGTATACCAAGCTTCTCAGCGATGGGTCATGCGTCATTGATGTGGGTGCACATGCGGGCCGCCATACTGCAGTCTTCTCCAGATTATGCGGGTCAGGTCAGGTTGTGGCCCTTGAACCCCTGCCGGCGCAGGCGGAGATGTTGCGGAAGCTACGCCTGCCGAACGTCACCGTGCATGAGGTTGCCGCAGGCGATCACGCCGGACGCGTCAGTTTTGTGCATGCCGCAGGCACGCCCGAAGAAAGCGGCTTGAAGGCGCGTGTCTTCAATTTTCCTGAGCAGGCGATGGCGCGGACCATTGAAGTGGAGATGACAAGAATTGATGACGTGGCAAGGACGATGACCCGGTGCGACTACATCAAGATGGACATCGAGGGTGCTGAACTCACTGCTCTCAAGGGCGGGCTCGAAACGCTGAAGCGTTTCCGACCCATCGTTTCAGTGGAGTATGGCTACCCCGGCTTCTCGGCTTACGGGCACGCGGTAGAAGACCTATATCTCTATGCCGCGAACCATGGCTTCGTCATGACAGATCTTTTCGGGATGCCGGCGGCGACGCAAGCTGATTGGCTCGCCATGAGCGGCGGCTGGACATGGGACTTCTTCATGGTCCCACTGGAAAAACTGTCCAGCACGTGCAGTCTTCTGCAGACACCATAGAAAGCGCGAGCCGTGCCTTTCGGCTGACCGTTTCAACGTTCGACGGGAACGGATCAGTTGTTGCCGGGCGCATTCAAAGTCTCGGTCCCCGGCGAAAGCGTGCAGCGCCTCAGGCGATCGTCGGGAAGGCGTCAATCAGGGTGATACGTCCGCCGTTGATGCCGGTGATGATCACATCGTCGTCGATGACTTCGATGTCCTTGATCCATTTGCTCGTCTCAAGTGAGCCGTTGGCAAAGATAAAATCTTCGCCGAATATGAAGTTGGAAACCCTGACATCGTGGTCGTTGAAAATGATGATGTCGGTGCGCCCACCTTCCATCGTCGCTGTTGCTTTCTCTGCCGGTGCGATGAAGATTGTGATCTTGTCGTTGATCCGCTGTCCGTGAATGACCGGATCCGCCGGAGGCGCCGGTTTGGGGACATGGATCGGGCCATCGGGCTCCGCAGCTGGGGGAGCTTCGATCGGGTCGTTTTTTTGCAAACCCGGCTGCATCGCGGCCTCGATGGCCTCAAAGTCTTTCGCCTCGAAGGTGGTAAACTCCAGAAGGCTTGAGATGAGAAGTTTT
>JBOFUS010000039.1:0-2315 GCA_051652685.1 Beijerinckiaceae bacterium | reverse complement strand
GTTCACGACTGCTCTGACGGCGGTCTTGCGGTGGCGCTTGCCGAGATGGCAATGGCGAGCGGTGTCGGCTGCATGGTGCAGGCCGAACAGTTGGATATGCCCCTGCACGCCTTCCTCTTCGGCGAGGATCAGGCCCGCTATGTTGTGGCTTTGAACCATGTTCATGCCGAAGCCGTGATGGCAGAAGCAGCGAAGGCCGGCGTGCCCGCAATGTTCATTGGTGTGACAACCGGCCAGTCATTGACGCTGCCCGGCGAAGCGCCGATATCTCTGGATGAGCTTGAGGCCGCCCATGAGGGCTGGCTGCCGGGCTATATGGCTTGAGGACCTGACAGACGATGCCCATGGCCGCTGCCGATATCGAGCGCATGATCAAGGAAGGCATTCCCGATGCCACGGTCGAGATCCGTGATCTTGCCGGTGACGGCGACCACTACGCCGCAACCGTGATCTCCGCAGCCTTCAGGGGGCTGCCCAAGGTGAAGCAGCACCAGATGGTCTACGCGGCGCTGAAGGGCAACATGGGCGGCGTGCTGCACGCGCTGGCGCTGACAACCAGCGCGCCGGAATAGCGCCTCAGGCGCTGCCCGCTCCGCCCACCACCGGCACATCGCCCCAGCTGCGCCGCTGCATCTCGGCGGCGACATCGCTCTGGAAGCGCTGGCCATCGCCGGCCGCAAGCGACGGTGCGAAGTCGGCACAGGCCCGGCAAAGATCATCGACCCAGGTCTCTTCGGCCTTGGCAAAGTCATTCAGCACATAGGCATGCACCCGATCCTTGTGGCCGGGATGGCCGATGCCCATGCGCACGCGGACATAGTCGTTCTGGCAGTGCTGCGTGATGGAGCGCAGCCCATTGTGGCCGGCGTTGCCGCCGCCGGTTTTCTCCCGGAGCTTTGCTGGCGCAAGATCGAGCTCATCGTGGAAAACGATGATGTCTTTCAGTTCGATACGGTGGAAGCGCATGGCGTCGCCGACGGCGCGGCCGCTCTCGTTCATGAAGGTCAGCGGCTTGAGGAGCAGCGCCTTGTGACCATCGATCACGACGTCAGCCACCTCACCCTGAAACTTCTGACGCCACGGGCCGGCGTTCCAGCGGCGCGCGATGGCGTCCAGCGCCATGAAGCCGATGTTGTGGCGATTCTTCGCGTATTTCGGCCCGGGATTGCCGAGCCCCACGATCAGGATCACGGTTCTTGCCTCACGCTCAAATGAAACAGGCCGGGTTTCCCCGGCCTGTCGCAGAGTTCGCTTCGGAAAGGAAGCTTACTTCTTGGCAGCCTTGGCGGCTGGCGCAGCTGCCTTGGCAGCCGGCGCAGCGGCGGCCGCAGGAGCAGCGGCCTCCGCAGCAGCACCCACCGGCGGCGAGATGGTCGCGATGGTGAAGTCACGGCCCTTGATCACGGTCTTGCAGCCCTCAGGCAGCACAATGGCCCCGATCTTGACGGAGTCGTTGAAGGCGAGACCCGTGAGGTCGGCTGTCAGGCCATCAGGAATCGCATCGGCAGGAACCACCAGTTCGACCGAATGGCGTACGATATTAAGCGAACCACCCTGCTTGATGCCGGGCGAAGCTTCGTGGTTGATGAAGTGAACAGGCACCTCAACGCGGATCGTCGACCCGGCGGACAGGCGCAGGAAATCGACATGGACGGGCGTGTCCTTGACGGGATCGAGCTGATAATCGCGCGGGATGGCGCGGATCGTGTCGGCCCCGACCGAGATCTCGAACACGGTTGTCAGGAAGTGGCCAGCGTAGATCAGCTGGTTCACGCGGTTGTATTCGAGCGAAATCGACACGGGCGCCTGGCCACCGCCGTAGATCACCGCAGGAACGCGGTTGTCACGACGAACGGCCCGGGCGGCCCCCTTGCCGACCCGCTCACGCACGGTGGCGTCGAGCTGCTTCATAGAAGCCATGGGTCATCTCCGGATGTTGAACAAACAAAAACACGGCCCGAACAGGCCGCGCCAACCGTCGCCTCCAAGGGTGCGGGACGGTTGGCGGGCGTATGGCAGAAAATGAGGGGTGTGGGAAGACCCTACCTGTTGCGCCCGTCCTTGCGCAGCGCCGGCAACCCGATGCCCGTGCTGTCGAAACCACCGTCCACGGCCAGCACCTGGCCGGTGATGTAGCTTGCCCGCTCGCTGCACAGGAAATAGATCGCGTCGGCGAGTTCCTCTTCCAGCCCGTAGCGGTTGAGCGGGATCTGGTCGTGGTAGGCGGCGCGGATTTCCGGGGTGTGGACGGCCATGGCCATGGCCGTGTTGACCGGGCCGGGCGCGACGGCGTTGACGCGGATGCCGAGGCTCGC
>JBOFUS010000038.1:0-2275 GCA_051652685.1 Beijerinckiaceae bacterium | reverse complement strand
GGCCGCCCAATCCGGACGGCACGGGAAGATTATGGTTTTGGCAACGCCGCCTGTCAATAAATCGTCAGGATTTCGCCGAGACATTCAATGCTCGCAGTCTTTGCGCTATCCTGATCCTGGCATGATCGTGATTTGCGTCGCGGACGCTCTCAGCCGACAGGGCGACAGATGCGCTTGTCATTTTCATCTATGCCGTCACCCACCCGCCGCCTGTTTCTCAGCGGCGCGGCCACACTCTGCGCGTCAATCCCTGCGGCCGCCCGCGTGCAGCGGGTACCCTCCGAGCTGGCTAACGAAGCGCTGGAACTGCCAGGCCGCATTGTGCTGGGCAACCGGCGGGGCGATGCCACGCTGATCGAGTTCTTCGACTACAACTGCGGCTTCTGCAAGCAAACCGCCGCCGAGGTGCGCCCATTGCTCACCGCCGATCCCGAGCTTCGCTACATTCTGGTCAACTATGCGATCCTTGGCGTCGCCTCCATCGAGGCGTCGCGCGTGGCACTGGGCGCGTCAATGCAGCCGATCCGGGGCGGTTATCTCGCGCTGCACGAGCGGCTCTTCCGGCTGCGCGGCCGCGTCGATGCCCGCCGCGCGGTCGATGTGGCGCTTGATCTTGGGGCAGACAGGACGAGGCTCATCGCGGATGCCGACAGCGACCGCGTGACGGATGCGCTTACCCGCGCCGAGAAGCTCGGTGACAGCATGGCGCTTGTCGCCACGCCGGCTTTTGTAGCGGGGCGCGAGGCGGTGGTTGGTTATCTCGACCTGCCCGCCAAGCGCCGCGCCATTGCCAACCTGCGGCGCTGCGAAGCCATGGGCTGCTGAAAGTCAGCGGTCCAGGGCTCCGCGGATCCGGGCTTACTTGCCGAGCAGCTTCTTGTAGCGCTCTACCT
This sequence comes from Beijerinckiaceae bacterium, assembly GCA_051652685.1. Classification (GTDB taxonomy): domain Bacteria; phylum Pseudomonadota; class Alphaproteobacteria; order Rhizobiales; family Beijerinckiaceae; genus JADCCX01. The sequence goes on along the minus strand of JBOFUS010000038.1, from coordinate 1,382 downwards.
CGCCCGGCACGAAAGTACCCAGGAACGCTGGCGTCTGCTCGTCAACGGCAGGTGCAACCGTCGCAAGTTCGTCGAAGCGTTTCTTCACGAGATCGCTGGTCAGCGCGGTCTTCAGCGCTGCGTTCAGCTTGTCGATGACGGCAGGCGGCGTGCCCTTCGGCGCGAAGAAGGCGTTCCAGCCCTGCATGGAGAAGGCGGGCAATCCTGCTTCCGTTGACGTCGGCACGTCCGGCAGCGCTGCGATCCGCGATTGCGTGGCCACCGCCATCGCCTTCACCGAACCCGCCTTGACATGGCTCTGCAGGGATGTCGCCGCGTCGCAGACCCCGTCGATTGTGCCGGCGAGTAGATCGTTCAACGCCGGAGCCGCACCGCGATAGCCGACGAGTTGCACATCGGCACCCACGGCCTGCAGGAAGTTGAGGCAGATCAGATAGTTCGATGATCCCGTGCCGGCGTGGCCGAGTGTCACCTTGCCAGGATCCTTTTTGATCGCGGCCACAAACTCCGCCATCGACTTCGCCGGATGGTCCTTCTTGATGGCGATCATCGGCGAGGTCTTGGCGACGAGACCGATCGGCTGGAACTCAGCTGCCGTGTAGGTGAGATTGTCGTAGATCCAGTAGGACGCGGCGTTGGTGCCGCTGTTGCCGATGGCGATTGTGTATCCGTCCGGCTGCGCCCGCGCTGTCCGCGACAATGCTTGCGAACCTCCCGCACCGGGAATGTTTTCGGCGATGATCCGCTGGCCCAGCGCCTTGCTCATCTCTTCTGCCACGATGCGGGCAATGACGTCTGAAGATCCACCGGCCGCGAAGGGTACGATCATGGTGATCTGGCGCGACGGGTAGGCGTCCTGCGCCGCAGCGGGCGCGATCCATGCCGTCGCCGCAAACATGGCGGCTGCAGCGCGCCTCGATAGTTCCAACATGCGTGTTTCCTTCCCCGGAATTTGGCTCTCGGCCGTTGATTGTCTCAAGAACTCAGTCGGTTATCGCCGCCCTTACGCAACGTTAACCATGTTGGGTCACATTCGTCGGCAAATCATGCGGGAAACGCAAACGTGTCATCCATCAAGGTCAAGCTCGCGATCATTCTGATGGCCTTCGTCACCATGACGCTTTCAAGCATCGTGACGTCGCTGTGGACGACGCGCAAGAGCGAAACCGCGCTGGCCACCATTCTCGCCGACCGGGTCATCCCGCTGCGCGATCTCAAGATGATCTCCGACGCCTACGCCGTCGATATCGTGGATGCGTCGCACAAGGTGCGCGGCGGCTCGCTGAGCTTCGCCGACGGGATCAAGAGGATCGAAGCGTCGAAGGCTGTGATTGCAGAACGCTGGAAGGCCTATATTGCAACCTCCCTGACCGAAGACGAAA
>JBOFUS010000037.1:0-3052 GCA_051652685.1 Beijerinckiaceae bacterium | reverse complement strand
CCTCGCTCGCCGCCATCGCCGATGCCAAGGGCGAGATTTTCGTCGGCATCGAACCGGGCGGTGTGGCCATCATCAACCGTGACAATCCGCATTTCGAGCGCATGAAGGCCCATGCGCAGGCCTCGCGAGCCGGGCGGATTGTGACCTTTGGCGAAAGCGAGGCGGCGGATTACCGCCTGCTGAAATCCGTGCTCAAGCCGGCGCTGTCGGTGGCCGACGCCAGCATTCGCGGGCGCAAGGTCGCCTTCCAGGTGGGTGCTCCCGGCAAGCACATGGTGATGAATGCGCTGGCGGTGCTGGCAGCGGCCGAGGCGCTGGGGGCCGATCTTGCGCTGGCCGCACTGGCGCTCTCCGATTTCGCTGCGGGTGCTGGCCGGGGCGAGCGGCTGGAACTGGTCACGCCAAACGGGCCGTTCTCGCTGCTCGACGAGAGCTACAACGCCAACCCGGCCTCCGTCCGCGCTGCACTTGCCCTGCTGTCGCAGCTCGATATCGGCCTGCGCGGCCGGCGGATCGCGGTGCTCGGCGACATGCTGGAGCTTGGTTCCTCCGGTCCCGGGATGCACAGGGCGCTTGCCGAGGCGGTCGCGGCGGAACAGGTGGACCTGGTCTTCGCCTCTGGCCCGCTGATGCGCAGCCTGTGGGATGCGCTTCCGCCTGAGAATCGCGGGGCCTACGCTGCCACGTCCGCCGAAATCCAGCCGGCCGTGCTCGAAGCCGTGCGTGCGGGAGACGCGGTGATGATCAAGGGCTCGCTTGGCAGCCGCATGGCCCCCATCGTCGCCGCGCTGAAGGCGCGCTACCCACTTGGCGCATCACCTGATTAACGGAACAGAAACCGTTTTGGCGTGAAGAGTGAGTTGGAGACGCGTTAACTTCCGGTTTGCCATAGTTTACGCAGCCGCTGATCCGGTTCGACCAAGGAATGTTCGATGCTCGCGTGGCTGGCTGAATTCGCGCCCTCTTTCGGTGCCCTCAATGTCTTCCGATATCTGACGTTCCGCACGGCGGGTGCAGTGACGACAGGGCTGGCCTTCGTCTTCTTTTTTGGGCCGACCATCATCGGCTTTCTCAAGATCAAACAAGGCAAGGGCCAGCCGATTCGCGAGGATGGGCCGGCGAGCCACCTGCTGACCAAGAAGGGCACGCCGACCATGGGCGGTCTGATGATCCTCTCCGGGTTTCTCGTGGCCACGCTGCTCTGGGCCAACCTGACGAACCCGTTTGTCTGGGTTGTTTTGCTCGTCACCCTTGGCTTCGGCATGATCGGCTTCTACGACGACTATCTCAAGGTGACGAAGCAAACGCATGCCGGCTTTTCCGGCCGGGCGCGCTTGGCGATCGAGTTCCTGATCGCGGGTGTTGCCGCCTATCTCATCGTCATCTTCAGCGATGCTAACATCGCCCGTATTCCAAACCCTGAAACACTGAAGGCGATCCCGCCAACCACGAGCCTTGCTTTCCCGCTGTTCAAGGACTGGTTGCTCAATCTCGGCTGGTTCTTCCTGCCCTTCGCTGCACTCGTCATCGTTGGTGCGGGCAACGCCGTGAACCTGACGGATGGTCTTGATGGCCTCGCCATCGTGCCGGTGATGATCGCCGCCGCCACCTTCGCGCTGATCGCCTATCTCACGGGCAACTTCGTCTTTGCGACGTATCTCCAGATCCAGTTCATTCCCGGCACCGGCGAACTGGCGGTGGTCTGTGGCGCGCTCATTGGCGCGGGTCTGGGCTTCCTCTGGTACAACGCGCCGCCGGCCCAGATCTTCATGGGTGATACCGGCAGCCTTGCTCTTGGCGGTATGCTCGGCACCATCGCCGTGATCACCAAGCACGAGATCGTCTTCGCCATCGTCGGCGGAATCTTTGTGATGGAAGCGCTGTCAGTGATCATCCAGGTGGCGAGCTTCAAGCTCACCGGCAAGCGCGTCTTCAGGATGGCCCCCATCCACCACCACTTCGAGAAGCTTGGCTGGACCGAGCCGCAGGTGGTCATCCGCTTCTGGATCATCGCTGTCGTGCTGGCGCTCGCCGGCCTTGCCACGCTGAAGCTGAGGTGAGGGCATGACGCCGGCCACCAGCTTTGCAGGCAAATCCATTGCGCTCTTCGGCCTTGGCGGCTCGGGGCTTGCGACGGCACGCGCACTGGTAGCGGGCCGCGCGCTTGTCTCATGTTTTGATGACAACGCCGGCTCGCGCGAGAAGGCGGCTGCTGAAGGCCTGACCGTGGTCGATCTCGCGGCTGCCGATTGGTCGGGCTTCTCCTCGCTGGTGCTGTCGCCCGGCGTGCCGCTGACCCACCCCGCGCCGCACTGGACAGTGGACAAGGCGCGCGAGGTGGGCGTCGAGATCATCGGCGACATCGAAATCTTCTTCCGCGAGCGCGCGCTGCTTGCGCCAGCATCGCCCGTGATCTGCATCACCGGCACCAACGGCAAGAGCACGACCACCGCGCTGACGGCGCATCTGATCGCTTCCATAGGCCGCGATGTGCAGATGGGCGGCAACATTGGCGTGAACATCCTCGATCTTGCGCCGCCCGCCATGGGCCGCTTCCATGTGATCGAGATCAGCACCTTCCAGATCGACCTGACCCCGTCGCTCAAGCCCACAGTCGGTGTGATGATCAACCTGACGGCAGACCATCTCGACCGGCACGGGACCATCGAAGTCTATGCCGCGATCAAGGAGCGCGTGGTTGCCTGTGCCGACCACGCGGTCGTGGGCATAGATGACGCATGGTCGCGCGCCATGGCTGACCGTCGACAGCTGACTGGTCGTCCACTCACGCGGGTCAGTGTTGGCGGACGGGTGCCCACCGGGATTGCCGCTCGCGGCAACCGTATTGCCCGGATGGAGGGCGGCGAGGAATACGACATCGCCTCCGTCGCGGGCCTCAGCGCTCTCTCAGGTCGCCACAATGCACAGAACGCAGCCATCGTTGCGGCCATCGGCCTGACGCTCGGTTGCACTGAGGCAATGATCCAGCATGCTCTTTCGACCTACCGATCGCTCCCCCACCGCATGGAGCCGCTGGGCGCAGTCGGAAAGA